>NZ_JBHXTE010000021.1:0-70695 GCF_042677545.1 Streptomyces sp. NPDC127108
CGGCCGGACGCCCAGTGCCCCCACGGGCCACCTCCCATTGTACCGCGGGCCCCCGCCGGGAAGCAAGGGCCGGGGGCCCGAAATCCGTGGGGGGGGTGAGGTGTCGGCGTCAGCGCACGGTGACCGTGAACACCGGGGACAGCGTCGCGCCGCTCTTCATCCGCAGCTCGTTCTTGCCCTTCAGGCCGAGCTTCACGCGCAGCGTGTACGCGCCGGACTTGTTGACGGTGGTGGACGCGGGCAGCGTCTTCCACGTGCCGCGCTGCTTCTGCTGGAGGCCCACCTTGGTGCCGGCCTTGATGCCGGTGGCCTTGCCGCTGACGCGCAGTTCCTGCCAGGCCTTCACAGAGGTCGCGGAGGGCTTCGCGGTCAGCGCGGCCTTCACCTTGGCGGTGGGGCTGTTCTTCTGGGTGCCGAGGCTCTTGCCGGTCTTGACGTCCCAGATCGCGTACGGCGTGCCGCCGCCCTGCGTCTTGCTGTACAGCTTCTTGCCGTCGGCGCCGAGGTGCAGGTAGATGCCGTTGTCGACGGTCTGACCGGGCTTCAGGGCCTTGCCGTTGTAGTACGGCTTGCCGTCCTTGACCTGGATGGTGACGCCGGCGCCGATGTCGATCTTCACCGGCTTGGGGGCGGCGGCCACGGCGGCGTGCTGCATGGCCGGGGTGCTCGCCAAGGCGGCCGCGGCCGGGGCCAGGAGCGCCGCACCGACGGCGACGGAAACGGTGGCGGTACGAAGGGCGCTGCGGCGGTGGGTGGTGTGACGCATGGTGGCGGTTTCCCCTCACGGTGTGAATATCCCTAAATGCCCTCTACCTTCCGGCGAGTGCTCAATCAACCTATTGGCCCGGCATTACGGATTTCACGAGATCATCCCGAGATCATGTAACGGACCCCCATAGATCACTTCACGGGGTTCGAGGTCCGGGCCGGTTGACACTCTCAAACATGGGATGTTCCCATGTCTGTCGGTCGAAGGACCTCACTGTTCCCCCGCGCCGATCCGCTCCCCCGTCCGCCCCACCCGAGAGGGCACCTCACCGATGCCGCTGCGCAGCACCGCACGGACCAACCTCGTCGACCTCGTCATCGCCCAGATGGAGAGCCTGATCTCGGACGGCGAGTGGCCCGTCGGCACCAAGATCCCGGCCGAGCCGCTGCTCGTGGAGCAGCTCGCCGTCGGCCGCAACACCGTGCGCGAGGCGGTCCGCGCCCTGGTGCACACCGGCATGCTGGAGCCGCGCCAGGGCGACGGCACCTATGTGCGGGCCAGCAGCGACTTCGGGGCGGCCGTGCAGCGCCGAGTGCGCAAGGCGGGCCTCCTGGAGGCGTACGAGGTGCGCGCCTCGCTGGAACGCGACGCGGCCCGGTACGCGGCCGAGCGCCGCACGCCTGAGGACCTGGCCGCGCTGCGCGCCGCGCTCGACGAGCGCGGCCGGGCCTGGGACAGCGGCGACACGGACGCCTTCGTCGACGCCGACATGGCCTTCCACCGCACCGTCGCCGCCGCGGCCCACAACGCCGTCCTCGCCGAGCTGTACGGACACCTCAGCGACGCCATGCGCACCACGGTCAAGGCCGTGATCAGCGCGGCCGTACCCGACTCCGTGCGGCACCAGATCGACGCCCACAGCGCGATCGTCGACGCCATCGAGGCGCGGGACCCGGCGGCCGCCGAGGCCGTGGTGCTCGCCCATCTCGCCGAGGGCATGGCGGCGTTGCGCGAGCAGCCTCCGGCCGACTGAGACCGCCAGGGGGCACCCCACCGCGTCTCGACCCGACCCGACCTGCCCCGCACACCCGGCCCCGCCCCGCCCCGCCGGGTCCAGCCCCGCACACGTACCACCGAAGCACGACCCCCAGGAGAAACCTCATGCGCAGCCAAGGGCCCGCCGCCACGGACACCGTGGCGCGGGCGGACGCCGGTCCCGCGGTGGCCGACCCACAGGCGGCCGCACCGCCCGGCGTCACCGGTCGGCACGCCCTCTGGCTCGGCCTGGGCGTCGTCCTGCTCGCCCTCAACCTGCGCCCCGCCCTGGTCGCGGTCTCCCCGCTCGCCGACACCATCCGCGACGACAGCGGCATGTCGGCGGCGGCCACCAGCCTGCTCACCGCGCTGCCGCTGCTGTGCTTCGGTCTGCTCGCACCCGTCGCCCCACGCCTCGGCCGCCGCATCGGCACCGAGCGGACGCTGCTCGCCACCATGGTGCTGATCTGCGCGGGCACGGCGCTGCGCATGCTGGACGCGGTGGTCGCGCTGTTCGCGGGCACCGTCGTCATCGGCGCGGGCATCGCCGTCGCCAACGTGCTGCTCCCGGGCCTGATCAAGCGGGACTTCCCCGGGCGGGCCGGCCTGATGACGGGTCTGTACTCGATGTCGCTGTTCGGCGGCGCCGCGCTCGCCGCGGGCGTCACGCTGCCGGTACAGGAGGGGTCCGGCATGAACTGGAGGACGACGCTCGCCTGTTGGGGCGCGCTCGCGGTGGTGGCGCTCGTGGTGTGGCTGCCGCAGCTGCGGGCGCGGGCCGGGGACGGCGGGGCGGCGGCCCGGCAGGCGGCACGACCGGTGCGCGGCCTGTGGCGCTCGCCGCTGGCCTGGCAGGTCACCGGCTACATGGGACTGCAGTCCCTCAACTACTACGCCGCTGCGGCCTGGCTGCCGACGCTCCTGAAGGACGCCGGGATGAGCGCGGGCGACGCGGGCTGGATGCTGTCCTTCTCGTCGCTGCTCGGGATCGTGGGGTCGTTCGTGGCCCCCGTGATCGTCGGCAGGCGGGTGCGCTCCGGGACGCTCGCCGTCCTCGGCGCGGTGCTGTGCGCGATCGCGTACGCCGGGCTGCTCACCGCCCCGGTCGGCGCCGCCTACCTCTGGATGAGCCTGCTCGGGCTCGGCCAGGGCGCGGCCATCAGTCTCGCGCTGCTCTTCATCGTGCAGCGCGCGCCGGACGCCCGGCACGTCGCGCCGCTGTCCAGCATGGCCCAGTGCTTCGGCTACATCCTCGCCGCCACGGGACCGGCCGTGCTCGGAGCCGTCCACGACGCGTCCCACGACTGGACGCTGCCGGTCGTCCTGCTCCTCGTCCTGCTCGTGCCGCAGGTCGCGGTCGGCCTGGGGGCCGCCCGCAACCGGCAGGTGGCGGGGCGGTAGGGCGCGGCCGGGGTCAACGCGCAGCGGCCGGGGTCGCGGCGTGGTCGGCGACGTCGGCGCGACCGGGGGCGGCGGGCTCAGGGAGGGCGGGGTAGTCGGTGTACCCCTTCTCCCCGCCCACGTACATGAGGCCGTGGTCCCGCACCGGGTTGACGGGGGCGCCCGTGCGCAGCCGCTCGACGAGGTCGGGGTTGGCGAGGAAGGGGCGGCCGAGGGAGATCAGGTCGGCGCCCGCGGCGAGCAGGCGCTCGGCCTCGTACCGGCCGCCGTCGGCGGGGATCCGGTCGCGCGGCAGCATCGGGTTGGCGATGAGGGTGCCGGTCCAGCGCTTGCGGATGTCCTGGAAGACGGGGCTGTCCGGGTCGGCGTACACGACGTGGAGGTAGGCCAGCGGGAGGTCGGCGAGCGCGTCGAGGAGCGTCGGGTAGAGGTCCTCGGTGTCGCCCTCGTCCATTCCGTTGACCTTGATGCCGGGCGAGACGCGCAGGCCCACGCGCTCCGCGCCGATCTCGGCGACGACTGCGCGGACCACCTCGACGACGAACCGGACGCGGCCCGCCGCGGAACCGCCGTACTCGTCGGTGCGCCGGTTGGTGCCTTGCCCCAGGAACTGGTGCAGGAGGTAGCCGTTGGCGCCGTGCACCTCCACCCCGGCGAAGCCCGCGTCGACGGCCCGGCGGGCCGCGGCGGCGAAGTCGGCGACGGTGTCGCGGATCTCGGGCACCGTCATCTCGCGCGGGACGACGGCCTGTTGGTGGCCGCCGGGCGTGAAGATGGTGTCGGGAAGCGGTATCGGCGACGGCGCGAGCGGGGTCCGGCCGCCGTTGTTGTCCGGGTGTCCGACCCGGCCGCCGTGCTGCACCTGGAGGAACATCCGGCCGCCCGCCGCGCGCACCGCGTCGGTGACGCCCCGCCAGCCGGTGACGTGGGCGTCGGTGTGGATCGCGGTGATGTTCGGGTAGGTCTGGCCGACGGCGTTGGGCGTGGCGGCCTCGGCGATGATCAGGCCCGCGGTGGCGCGCTGCGCGTAGTACGTCTCCATGAGCGGGGTCGGCGTGCCGTCGGCGGCGGCGCGGTTGCGGGTCATCGGCGCCATCACGAGGCGGTTGGGGAGGTCGAGGGTGCCGAGGCGGGTGGGGTCGAAGAGGCCCTGCGGGGCGAAGGGGCGGGAGTTCGCTGCTGTGTTCGTCATGCCGGTACCGTAGAACCTGTCATTGATGTCAGATTCAAGCCCGGAAGGCCCGGTGGGACATGCGGATCGGCGAACTGGCGCGACGCACCGGCGTGAGTGAACGCTCCTTGCGCTACTACGAGAAGCAGGGACTGCTGGCCGCCGAGCGCACGCCGGGCGGCCACCGCGACTACCCCGAGAGGGCGGTCGACCGGGTCATCCGCATCCAGGAGCTGTTCGCGGCGGGCCTGTGCAGTTCGAAGATCGCACGGCTGCTTCCGTGCATGCGGGACGCCGACGGCAGGCCTTCCGCGATCGCGACCCCGCACCTGGTCGCCGAACTCGGCGTGGAGCGGGACCGCATCGACCGCATGATCAGGGACCTGCTGCGGTCGCGCGAGGTCCTCGACGAGGTCATCGACGCGGCGTCCGCACCGGCCTAGCGCCTGCTCGCCGCCACCGCGACGGTGCCGGCCAGGGCGGCCAGCGCCACACACAGCGGCGAGTACAGGACCGAGTTCCACTGCCGGAACTCCTCGGCCGCCCCGGAGTTCAGGAGGTACCCGCCCAGGCCCCGGGTGAGCAGCACCCCCGCCAGGCCGTACATGCCCACGAGGCGCAGCCAGTCGGGCCCGACCGCCGGGATGGACCCGTTCACCATCAGGGTGAGCGCGGCGCCGCAGATCAGCAGCAGACCCACGACGACGGTGCTCGCCACCGACGGCATCGCTCCGTCGTCGCTGCCCCCGATCGTCTTGGTGAACGTCGTCGCGTCCTTCAACGGCCAGGGGGAGAACGCCCAGACGAAGTGCAGCAGGCCGATCGCCGTGAGGACGACCGTCAACACCGTGGGAACCACTGTTCGGATCATGGATCAGCGCCTCCAACTCGAAGTGGGCCTGTTTCAACGGCCTTACGGGGCAGGCGACGGCGCCACGCCCCCACATCTATACGAGGTCGTACAGATAAGACCCTAGCACTCATCTATACGATGCCGTATAGATGAGCGCCCGCAAGGGAACAGTGATCGCAAGGGAACGGAGCAGACATGGCGGTGGCCCGCACCCCACGTCACAAGTGGATCGACGAAGGGCTCCGCGCTCTCGCGGCAGGCGGCCCGGACGCCGTCCAGATCGAGGCGCTGGCAAAGGCACTCGGCGTGTCCAAGGGCGGCTTCTACGGATACTTCGCCGACCGGCCCGCCCTGCTCGAGGAGATGCTCGACCGGTGGGAACGCGAGGTCACCGAAGACGTGGAAACACGCGTCGAGGAGGTGGGCGACGACGCGAAGGACCGGCTGCGCCGCCTGTTCACCATCGTCGACAGCGGCGACGGACTCGACACGGACGTCACGACCGGCCTGGCGATCCGTGACTGGGCCCGCCGCGATCCGGCGGTCGCCGCACGCGTCCGCCGCGTCGACAACCGCCAGATGGAGTACCTGCGTTCGCTGTTCCGCGCCTTCTGCCCCGACGAGGACGAGGTCGAGGCCCGCTGCGTGATCGCCTTCTCGCTGTACATCGCCGACCAGTTCCTGTTCGCCGACCGCGACGAGCGCGGCCGCGCCCACGTCCACGAACTGACGACCAGGTGGCTGCTCGAACCGCCGCGCTGAGCAGCGCCTAGAGCAGCGGCGCCCGCGGCCCGTCCGGCGCCCCGTGACGCCCGTCGACCACCGACCGCGCGACCTCCGCGACGTCGTCCTGCGCGAGCTGTCGGTAACCGTCCTCGGTGACCAGGGCGACGCGCGGGAACAGACGGCGCGTCAGGTCGGGTCCCGCCGTCGCCGAGTCGTCGTCCGCGGCGTCGTACAGCGCCTGGACGGCGGCGAGGACGATGTCCCGCTCGGACATGCCCTCGTGGTAGAGCTTCTTCAACGAGCCGCGGGCGTACACCGATCCGGAGCCGGTGGCCGCGACGCCCCGCTCCTCGCTGCGGCCGCCGGTGACGTCGTACGAGAAGATCCGCCCGACGCCCCTGGCCAGGTCGTACCCGGCGAACAGCGGGACCACGGCGAGGCCCTGCATCGCCAGGGCGAGGTTGCCCCGGACCATGGTGGTGAGGCGGCTCGCCTTGCCGACCAGGGACAGGGCCGTGCCCTCGATCTTCTCGTGGTGTTCGAGCTCCAGTTGGAAGAGCTTGACCAGTTCCACGGCGAGCCCCGCGGTCCCGGCGATCGCTATCGCGGAGTGGCCGTCGGCCGGGAAGACCTTGTCGTACTCGCGGTGGGCGATGACGTTGCCCATCGTGACCCGGCGGTCGCCCGCCACGAGCACGCCGTCCGCGTACGTGGCCGCGACGATCGTGGTGCCGTGCGGCGCATCGAAGCCGTCGTGCGCGGCGGGCAGGGCGCGCCGCGCGGGCAGCAGGTCCGGCGCCTGCTCGGCGAGGAAGTCCAGGAAGGACGAGGTCTCGGTTGCCGTGAAGGCGGCCGGGAGGCCCCCCGACCCGCGTGGATCCGTGTTCATGCGTACCCCTCCCGAGCGGCCCGAAGCGTCCTGAGCCGGACCCTACCCGCCGCCCTCAAGCCACGAACCCCCGGCGGGAGTTGCGGGCGAAGGACCGGTGAACCCGCGGCGACGTCCCGTACAACCCTTCCGCCCCGATCGCGGTCGAACAGGGCGCCGGATGAGGAACGGGCCCTTTCCGGACCACCCCCGCGCCGCCCGGCCACCTTCCCGCACAGGAGTCGCTCGTGCGCAAGAACCGTTCGGCCGCCGTCGCCGCGGCCTCATTCCTTCTGCTCTCGGGTGCGGCCGTCGCCGCCGCCCCCGCCGCCGTCGCGGGCACCCCCGGAGGTACGCACGCGGACGACCGCAACAGTGACTTCGACGGCGACGGATACGAGGACGTCCTGGTCGGCGCGCCCGGCGCGACGGTCAGCGGCAAGAAGGGCGCGGGCCTCGTCACCGTGCAGTACGGCTCCCCCAGAGGCATCGGCACCAGCGACGTGGCGCGGTTCAGCCAGTCCACCGCCGGTGTCGCGGGCGCCGCCGAGGCCGCCGACGGCTTCGGCACGGCCGTCGCCACCGGCGACCTCGACGCCGACGGCTACGACGACGCGGTCATCGGCATCCCCGGCGAGGACATCGGCGACCGGGCGGACGCCGGTGGCGTCGCGATCCTCTGGGGCTCCAAGCAGGGCCTGAAGGGGGCGGCGAGCGACTGGCTGCAGACCCAGGAGCCCACCAAGGGCGAGAAGTTCGGGTCCGCGGTGACCGCCGCGCGCCTCACCGGCGACACCCCCGGTGACGTCCTCGCCGTGCTCGACCGCGACGACCTCGAACTCTTCGTGTACGACGCGGTGCCGCAGGCCCGCGCCGCGGCACCGCTCAAGCGCCTCGCGACCGAGCACCTGGCCTCGGGGCGCGCGGCCGCGCGCGCCGAGGAGCGCCACATCCTGCCCAAGTCCCTGACCACCGGCGACTACGACGACGACGGCTTCGCCGACCTCGTGGTGTCCGGCGTGACCGTCGGCGACGAGGAGCCCGGGCACGGCTGGTCCGCGTACTTCAAGGGCGGCGCCGACGCCATCACCCACAAGGGCGACCTGCGCGGCGGCCCGGCCGCGGCGTCCGGCGACATCAACGGCGACGGCTTCGACGACCTGGTCACGGGCGAGCCCCACTCCCCCGACGACGGCGGCGAGACGATGACCGGCGGCCTGGTCGGCGTGCGCTACGGCTCCGCCGAGGGGATCTCGCAGGACGTGAAGTGGTGGACCCAGGACACCGCGGGCGTGCCCGGCACCGCCGAGCGCGGGGACGGCTGGGGCGCCGATCTGTCCGTCGCCGACACGGACAAGGACGGCTACGCGGACGTGGCGATCGGCGCGCCCGGCGAGGACATCGGCACGGTCGCGGACGCGGGCGCGGTGTGGGTCCTTCGCGGCACGGCCGCCGGTCTGACCGCGACCGGCGCCAAGTCGTGGGACCAGAACTCCGCCGACATCCCCGGCGACGCCGAGAAGGGCGACAAGTGGGGCGCCCAGGTGCGCCTGACCGACCCCAACCGCGACGGCCGCTTCGGGCTGCTCGCGTCGGCGCCGGGCGAGAACACCGGCGACGGCGTGGTGTGGGTGCTCTCGGCGGGCGCGGGCGGGGTCACGGCCGCCGGGTCGTGGACGTACGGGGCCGGATCGCTGGGCGCGCCCGCGCAGGACGCGGCGTTCGGGGCGGCCGTCGACGAGTGACCGACCGCGGGCCCCGCGGGGAGGCGGAGGCGCGCGGAAAGGGTGTGCGGCACGGCCGGGGCAGCGGCCGTGACGGACACGGCGAAGGGGTCGACGGCGCCGAGCGCGGTCGGCCCCTTCGGCAGTTGGTCCGCACCAACGCCTTGACGGCCCCTGCACACCTGCCTTAAATCAAGCAGTGAAGAAACCGTCGCGGAGGATCGCGTACCGCGTTCAACTCTCGATGTGATCTTGTCATGCACACGTCCGCGATGTACGACGCACGACCACCATGACCCCCACGGCATGCGTGCCCGCTCCCCCCACTCGAAGCGATGTGATGACCGTGTCCCTCTCCTGGCGCCGCCGCGCGGCGCTCTGCGCACTCTCCCTGGTCTGCTGCGCCACCGCCGCGACCGCCGCCCCCAGCGCCGCCGCCGCGCCCGAGCGCGAGCGGGCCCTCGCCTTCTCCGACGACTTCAACGGCCCCGCCGGATCCGGCGTGGACGGCGGCAAGTGGCAGGTCGAGACCGGCGACAACGTCAACAACCACGAGCGCCAGTACTACACCTCGGGCAACAAGAACGCGAAGCTCGACGGCCAGGGCAACCTGGTCATCACCGCCCGCAAGGAGAACCCCGAGAACTACCAGTGCTGGTACGGCCGTTGCGAGTACACCTCGTCGCGGCTCAACACCTCCGGCAAGTTCACGTCGACGTACGGCCGGGTCGAATCGCGCCTCAAGGTCCCGCGCGGCCAGGGCATGTGGCCGGCGTTCTGGATGCTGGGCGCCGACATCGGCAACGTGGGCTGGCCGAACTGCGGCGAGATCGACGTGATGGAGAACATCGGCAAGGAGCCCAACACGGTCCACGGCACGCTGCACGGCCCCGGCTACTCCGGTTCGGGCGGCATCGGCGCCGCGTACTCCCTGCCGAATGGCGAGGCCTTCGCGGACAAGTTCCACACCTTCGCCGTGGACTGGTCCCCGAACAAGGTGACCTGGTCGGTCGACGGGCACGTCTACCAGACCCGCACCCCGGCCGACCTCGGCGGCAAGCAGTGGGCGTTCAACAAGCCCTTCTTCCTGATCCTCAACCTGGCCGTGGGCGGCTACTGGCCCGGCGATCCGGACGGCGGCACGACCTTCCCGCAGACGCTGACCGTCGACTACGTCCGCGTGACGACCGGCTGACCGCGACGGGCGCCCCGCCCCACAGGGGCGCCCTCCTCGCACCGGCGCCCCGCCCCGGAAGCGCGCCCCGCCTTAAGTAGAAGCGCCCCTGGCCGAAAGTCGCGGCCGGGGCGCGCCGGGCGCGACCCCGGCCCGGTGGACATGCGCCCCCGGACTCTTGGCGGGGCACCCCCGCGCGGGGCACGATGCCCGCATGAAGAGCGACCTTTTCTCCAAGGCCCACGTGGCACAGCCCGCGACGGCGCCCGGCATGAGCCTGCACAACTCGAAGTCCATCCGGTACGTCGTGAGCGGCGAGATGATGGCGCGCCAGGGCGCGATGGTCGCCTACCGCGGCAGCCTGCAGTTCGAGCGCAAGGGCCAGGGCGTCGGCGGGATGCTGAAGCGCGCGGTCACCGGTGAGGGGCTGCCGCTGATGGCCGTGAAGGGGCAGGGCGAGGCGTGGTTCGCGCACGAGGCGCAGAGCTGCTTCGTCGTCGACATCGAGCAGGGTGACTCGCTCACCGTCAACGGCCGCAACATCCTGTGCTTCGACGCGTCCCTCTCGTACGAGATCAAGACCGTGAAGGGTTCGGGGATCTCCGGCGGCGGCCTCTTCAACAGCGTGTTCACCGGGCACGGGCAGCTGGGCCTGATGTGCGAGGGCGAGCCGCTGGTGATCCCCGTGTCGCCGCAGGCGCCGGTGTTCGTGGACACCGACGCCGTCGTCGGCTGGACCACCAGCCTGCAGACGTCGCTGCACCGCTCGCAGTCGATCGGCTCGATGATCCGCGGCGGCTCCGGTGAGGCGGTGCAGCTGAAGCTGGAAGGCGAGGGCATGGTGATCGTCCGCCCGAGCGAGGCGACGCCGCACAAGCCGCAGTAGGCGCGAGCGGGATCCCACGGAGGCGGTCGGCCGCCGGGCCGGGGGCCGCCGCCTCGCGGCGGCCCCGCGCGCCTCAGCCGTTCAGGCAGCCCACCGGCGTCGACGTCCGCGCCGACGCGTCCGGCACCGCCGCGACGGTCTCCGTCCGCGCGAGCCGCGCCCGCAGCAACGGCAGGGCGCACAGCGCGAGGACGAGCGCCGCGGCGCCCGCGACGAGCGCCACCGAGACCCCGGCGGTGGCGCCGAAGCGGTCGTAGACGACGCCGGTGACGGCCGCGCCGATCGCCACGCCGCTCTGCAGGCCCGCGATCATCCAGGTCATCGCCTCGGTGAGCTGGTGCTCCGGCGTCACGCGCTCCACGATGCCCATGATCACCACCATGGTCGGCGCGAAGAACACTCCGGCGAGGAACACCACGACACACATCCCCACCACTCCGTCGACGAGCAGGAACGGCAGTGTGGTCAGGGCAGTTCCCGCGACCCCGAGGAGCAGCAGCCGCGGCAGCGGGACGCTCCACTCACGGGCCCCGAAGAGCAGGCCCGACAGGCCCGAGCCGATCGCGTAGACGGTGAAGACGAGGCCGCCGAGCGACTTGTTGCCCTGCTCCTCGGCGAACGCCAGACCCATCGTGTCGACCATGCCGGGGATCGCCCCGCCGCAGAGCAGCACGAGCGCGAGCAGCAGCACCGGAGCCGAGCGGATCGCAGACGTGTCGCCGCCGCTCGCGACGCGCGGCTTGACGGGCGGTTCGGTGCGCTTCTGCGGTACGAACAGGGCGACGCCCACGACCAGGAGAAGGCCCGCGAACAGGGGTGCGGCCTGCGGGAACAGCGCCGTGGACAGGACCACGGCGAGCGCCGGGCTGATGACGTACGTCAATTCGTCGACCACCGACTCCATGGAGTACGCGGTGGTGAGCTGCGGGGTGCCCCGGTAGATCTCCGTCCAGCGCGCGCGGACCATCGCGCTCATGCTCGGCATCAGCCCGGACAGCAGGGCGAAGAGGAACAGGGTCCAGCTCGGCGCGTCGGCGGTGGCGCAGAGCAGCAGCGCCGCGAGGCCGAGCACGCTGACGCCGGTGGCCAGCGGCAGGACGCGGCTCTGCCCGCGCCGGTCCACGGCCTTGGACACCTGCGGGCCGAGGAAGGCCATGGAGAAGGTGAAGGTGCCCGCGACCAGACCGGCCAGGGCGTACTCGCCGGTCGTCTCGGACAGCATCGTCAGGATGCCCATGTGGGTCAGGGGCAGCGGAAGCCGGGCTATCAGACCGGCGGAGCTGAACGCCTTCGTGCCGGGGGCGGTGAAGATCTCGCGGTACGCGTTGGGCATGGGGTGTCCTGTCGTGGAATCGGCCCTCGGCCCGTGCGGGCGCGCGCGGTCGACGGGACGCGCGCCCCCACGGACAATTATCGGGACTATCGTTCCACTTTCTATCACGCCGCGCGCTGAGCACCCACCGGCCGCGCGCAGCCGACAGCAGTGCTGTCGCCAACTGGCGGCGGCGCTACGTTGATTGCGCTTTCTTGCCGGTGGCCGCGTTCTGGGGGACGGTGGGCGAGCCACTTCAGGTGACGGGGACTCACACACCTCTCGGCTCCTCCCGCTCGACGCACAGGCGACTCGCGCATCCACCGCGTGCGCGTCGCGACAGCCCGCGATGGCCGCGGTCGCTGTCGAGAGGAGGTGACCGATGTGCCGAACCTCGGAGCCGGACGACCCGGGCACGGACACGGAGGGCGACGAACCCCCCGCGGCGGACCCCGGAACGTCCACGAGGTGGCAGCCGCGGAAGGTGGGCTCGTGGTGGACGGGGCTGCGAGCCGTGCTGCTCGTGATGGACACGGTGGCGGCTCTCGCACAGCACGAAGCCCTTGCCCTGGGGGCAAGGGCCCTCATCGCGGTGGGTGACATGATCGTCGACGCCGGCAAGCACGAGCGGTCATGAAACCAGGGGCCTGATCGTCGAGAGGCGGTCAGGCCCTCCCGTCCAGAAGAACATGAACCGCCGACATCAGCCAAGGGCCGCTCTCCCACTTGCACCCGACGGCGCGTCACGAAAACGGGTTTCGTGTCATGCTCGCGGTCCATTCGACGAGAGGGCCGCGTGATGGGTACGGCAGACGGCGAGTGCCAGGAGTGCGGTGGGCCGTTGCCACCCGCCTCCGACACCGGTCGGCCGCGCCGGTACTGCTCGGACGCCTGCCGGTCGGCCGCTCGGCGGTCCCGGAACCGACAGCGGAAGTCCGCTGCCGCAGCCGCCTCGAAGCGGTGCTCGACGGACATCGCCGGCCGCCGCTGCGACCGGGACGCGCGGCACACCTTGATCGTGAAGGGTACCGAGAGCCAAGTCTGCGCCGACTGCTACGACATGACCCTGTCGTTCCTCATCAAGAACGGCGTGCCCCACTCCGCGGTCGAGACGCGCCTGCTCCCGGAAGCGGCGGAGGAACGGGGCCGGAGCGAGCGGGCACCGGCGGCGGCACCGACGCCCCTTCCACCACCGGCCACCGTCGCCCGCCGGGCCCGCGTGCTCCTCATCGAGGACGATCCGTACGTCGCCGCGGCACTGTCCTCGATCCTGGCCCAGCACGGCTATGCGGTCGTCCACGAGCTGTCCGGGTCCGGCGGCCTTCGCGCCGCGTACGCCGGGCGTCCCGACCTGGTGCTCCTGGACCTCGGGCTCCCCGACATCGACGGCTACGAGGCCCTGACCAAGCTGCGGACCGTCAGCGACGTGCCCGTCATCGTCGTGACGGCGCGCAGTGACGGCCGGTCCCGGCTGCACGGACTCAACCTGGGCGCGGACGACTACGTCGTGAAGCCGTACGACCCCGCGGAACTCCTCGCCCGCATGGAGCGCGTGCTGCACCGCACGTCACGGGAGCAGTGGCCGGAGGACGTCTACGACGACGGCCTGCTGCGGCTCGACTCCCGGACCTTCGAGGCCGGCGTGGCCGGCGCGCCGCTGCGGCTGACGCGCACGGAGTTCCGTGTACTCGACCTGCTGGTGCGGAACGCGGGAGACGTCCAGCCCTTTCGCAAACTGCTCGCACGGGCCTGGGACGACCCCACCGGGCGCGACACCGACAAGGTCAAGTTCACCGTCTCCCGCCTGCGCGGGAAACTGGACACGACCGCTGTCGGCAGCGCGTCCATCGTGTCGGCCCGAGGCGTCGGCTACTTCTACCAGGTCCCGGGCCCGACGACGCCGAACGGGCCCCCGGTGCCCGACACTCCCCCTCCCCCCTCGGGATACGGGCACGCGGCCAAGGTGCTCGGCATCCTGGAAGCGCAGGGCCCGGAAGGCAGGGTCAACAGTTCCGCCGCCGAGACGGTCCTGCGCCTCGGCCGCCTGCACATCGATCTGTCCGACCGGCAGGTGAGCGTGGACGGTTCGGCCGTCCACCTGACCCGCAAGGAGTTCGACCTGCTCGTCCTGCTCGCCCGACGCCCCGGCGTGGTCGTCCGCCGCGAGCTGATCGTCGGCGAACTCTGGCCCGACAACTGGCAGGGCACCGAACGCACCCTGGAGGTGCATGTCGCTTCCCTGCGCGGCAAGTTGCGCGATCGACGCCTGATCGAGCACGTGCGCGGCGTCGGATACCGGCTGGTCGCCGGGCCCGCCTAGTCGTGGCTCGCAGCCCGTCGACCCACCGCCGCACGCCTAGGGCTTGAGCTGACTGAGCGTGTAGCCGTCGGCGGACGGGTCCAGGGACTTGGTGGCCTGTTTGAAGAGGTGCTCCGCCCGTTCGTAGGAGAGCCTGCGGCGGCCGGTCTCCGGGCACAGGTCGGCCGCCGCGGGCATCCGGGCCGGGGCGGGGCGGCGATCGGAGAGGAAGAGGGGGCCGCGGGTGCGGCCGGACAGCAGGGTCGGCAGCAGCCGGGCCGTGCCGGAGCGCCAGGACACCCAGGTGCGTCCGGTGCGGGCGCGGCGGTCGTCCAGGTCGAGGTGTTCGACGTCGAGGGACAGGACGGCCGTCGCCCCGGCTCCCGACTCGTGCAGGAGCCACCACAAGGTCCGTTCACGCAGGGGCAGTTCGGTGCGGCTGAACAGGGCGTCGAGCTGCGCCGGGGACAGGGGTCGCGTGGTGTGCGCGGCTTCGGGGCGTCGTTCGAGGCCGGCGGTGAGGTCCTCCAGTCCGGCCCAGGCGCAGAACGAGCGGACGGCCGACCGGTGGCGGTTCCACGTCGTGGCCGCGGCGTCCGCCCAGGTGGCCGCGAACACCTGCGCCACCTGTTGTGGGGTCAGGGAGTGCAGGGGCTGCCGCTCGCCCAGGCTCCGGCACAGGCGGCGCAGCGTCTGGGTGTACGAGCGGATCGTGGGGGCGGTGAGGTCGTCGCGGTGGAGGAAGTCCCGGGCGGCTCGCCCGAGCGTGGGGCCGGGGGCGTCGGTGAGGGTGATCCCTGCCGCCCTGCGCAGCAGGAAGGCGCGCTCGGCGACGTTCCGGGTGAGCTCGGCGGCGCGCTCGAACTCGCGGCGGGCCTCCGCGGACCGGCCGAGGCGGAGCAGGAGGTCGCCACGGACGCCGGGGAGCAGGTGGTAGTCCCGCAGGGCGGGGTCCGACGTCAAGGAGTCGACCAGATCGAGGCCCTGCTGGGGGCCGTGCGCGTGCGCGAGGGCCACGGCCCGGTTGAGCTGGACGACCGGTGTCGGCAGCAGGCGGGCGAGGGCTTCGTACAGGGCCGCGATCCGCGCCCAGTCGGTGTCCTCGGCGGTTGCCGCCTGGGCGTGGCTCACGGCGATCGCCGCCTGGAGTACGTAGGGCCCGGGTGCGGCTCCGATCTCCCGGGCGCGCAGCATCGCGGTGAAGCCGCGGCGGATGAGCAACTGGTCCCAGCGGCCCCGGTGCTGCTCGTGCAGGGGGACGGGCTCCCCCGACGGTCCGGTGCGGGCGGCGGAGCGGGACTGCTGGATCTCCATGAGGGCGACCAGGCCGTGCACCTCGGCTTCCTGCGGGGCGAGTTCGGCCAGGAGGCGGCCCAGACGCAGGGCTTCGAGGGTGAGCCCGGGGCGCATCAGGTCGTCGCCGGACGTCGCCGCGTACCCCTCGTTGAAGATCAGGTAGATGACTTCGAGCACGGAGGCCAGGCGCTCGGCCAGTTCGGCGCCCGGCGGCAGCTCGAACGGCACCCGCGCTTCGGCCAGGGTGCGCTTGGCCGACGCGATGCGCTGGGCGACGGTCTGCTCGCCGGTCAGGAACGCCCGCGCGATCTCCCCGGCGGTCAGACCGCCGAGCAGGCGCAGGGTGAGGGCCAGGCGTTCCCGGATCGGAAGGAGCGGGTGGCAGGAGATGAACATCAGGCGCAGGACGTCGTCCTGCTCGGGTTCGCGATCGGGGCCGGGCTCGTCCAGTTCGCGGGCGAGCTGCTCCTGCTTGCGCTCGAGGCGCTGGGAGCGCCGGATGTGATCGACGGCCCGGCGCTTGGCGATCGCGAGGAGCCAGGCACCGGGGTTGTCCGGGACGCCCTGGACGGGCCACTGTTCGAGCGCGGCGACCAGCGCGTCCTGTGCCAGCTCCTCGGCGAGCGCGACGTCGCGCACCATCCGGGTCAGCGCGGCGATGATCTTGGCCGACTCGAGCTTGAAGACCGCGTCGACCGTGCGGTGCGTGTCGGTCACCGGCATGACGGCGCCGCCTCTGCCGGTCGTCGACAGAGGCGGCGCCATCGGCCGGTCACTGGCTGAACACCTGCCGGATCTCGCTCACGCCGTCACCGACGATCTTGCGGAACCGGCGGGCCAGCTCGACCGCCTCCTCCTGGGAGCGGGCCTCGATCAGCGCGAAGCCCACCACGGCCTCCTTGGCCTCGGTGAACGGCCCGTCCGTCACCGTTATCTCACCGTCGACCGAGGTCAGCCGCACGCCGCCCGGCTCGAGGCCCCCGGTGGCCAGCAGGGCCCCGGAAGCGGTCAACTCCTCGATGAACTGGCCCATTTCGGCGAACAGGCTCTCGTCGGGCGTCCTCGAAGAAGCCTTGGTCGTCATCAGGTAGCGCATGGTCGTTCCCTTCCACTGCGGGCTGCTGTTACGCCTCCACGTCGAACAAGCCTATGTGACAGGGAATGCATCCGTTCCCTGTCACATCGCTCGATCGACGTGTGAGCAGGAACCAGCCGACGAACCAAGAAGGGCCCTCGCCATGACGACCACCCCGCTCACCGCCCGCGACGCCGCCACGAGCACCGCCACCACCACCGGCCCCGCCCGTGCGCTGCTCACCGCCGGAGCCGTCGCCACCCCGCTGTGGACCGTGGCGGCCGTGACCCAGGCCCTCACCCGGGACGCCTTCGACCTGACCCGGCACCCCTTCAGCATGCTGGCCAACGGCTCGCTCGGCTGGATCCAGATCACCAACTTCCTGCTCGTCGGGGCGCTGTTCATCGCCGCGGCCGCCGGGCTGCGCCGCGCCCTGCACGGCGCGACCGGCGGCACCTGGGTGCCCCGCCTGGTGCGGGTCGTCGGCGTCGGGATGCTGGCCGCGGGCGTCTTCGTCGCGGACCCGGGGGACGGGTTCCCCGCCGGCACCCCGGCCGGCAGGCCGCAGAGCATGAGCTGGCACGGCGCGCTGCACCTGGTCGCCGGGTCGGTGACGTTCTTCGCGCTGATCGCGGCCTGCCTCGTCCTGGGCCGCCACTTCAGCCGCGCCGCGGACCGCCGCTCGGCCCTGGCCTGCCGTGCCGCCGCGGTGGCGGTCGTCCTCGGCAACGGGTGGGCGATGAGCGGCGGCCCGGCCGGGTCGCTGACCCTGGCGGTCGGCGTCATCGCCGGGATGGGCTGCGTCTCCTCGGTCGCCGCTCGGTACCGCAGGGGCCTGTGAGTCCAGGCGGTGTCGGCCGCGGAGCCGTCGGATCAGGAGCGGGGCGCCAAGCGGCGCCCCGCTCCTCGGTGCGCGCGGTCGCCCCTCACTCCCCCGACTCCCCCAGGCGGCTCAGCGCCCGCATGGCCTCGCGCTCGGTTCGCGAGAGCTCGTGGAGGAGGTCGCCCGCCCGTGCGAGGCACTCCGGATCGCCCGACTCACCGGCCTTCTTGATCAGTTCCGCGACCTCCGTCCACTGGTCGGCTGCCCGCGTGTACAGCCCGAGGCCGGTGCGCAGATGGCCGCTGTCGACCAGTTGGGCGCATTCCGCCAGGAAGTCGCGGTAGAGGTTCCGGAACAGGGCACCGCCGGTTCCGGCCCGCTCCATCAGACGGGCGGCCTGCGGCAGGTCGCGCCCCGGGTCGTCGGAGCGCCGCAGCCAGGTGCGCACCAGCTTGCCCGCCTTCTCGATGCCCCGGTGGCCGAGGTTGGCGATGGGCGGGTCGAGGAAGGCGTCCGCGCAGGCGGTGATCGCCGGGATGATCCGGTCCCGCGGGGCGGGTGGATTCTCCGGGACGGTGAGGGTGAAGGAGCGGTTCTTGGCGGTCATCGGGCCGCGTGCGGCCCTGGCCTCGGCGAGGCTGGTCAGGCTCGTGGTCACCGCGCCGCCCTGCTGGTCGGTGTCCACCAAGTACGCCACGCGGTCGTCGTAGCCGTACAGGGCGACGACATGACCGCCGAAGTGCGCCTTCGACCCGAAGTAGTCCAAGTGGTGGCTGTCGAGCTGCAGTCCGACGGGCCGGCCCGCCTGGAGGGCGGCCGCCACGTTCTCCCACGCCTTGCGGGGCGAGGTGGTCTCCTGGACCACCAGCTCCAGGCCGAGTCGGGCGGCCAGGTTCCGCGTGAGCTCGAAGGGCTTGACCCGGCCCCCCAGGAACGGGAAGTCGAGGTTCTTGCCGTCCCAGTAGACGAAGGACAGACCGGAGCCGAGGCCGAAGAGCATGGGCTCGGACAGATCGAGTCCCTGGTGCCGCAGCAGCACCCCGAGGGCCGTCGTCTCGCAGTGCCGCATGCCGCGGGCATCGACGCCTGTCACTGTGGTCATGCCGTGCTCTCCTCGACCTTGATGATCAGCCTGGTTCTCAGCTCGTCCTGCGGTACGTCCCCGGGTCCGGCCAGATAGACCTCGCGCACGGGCGCCCTAGGCCGTAGCCCGCGCTCGTGGACGGCCGCGAACAGGGCGTTGTAGGCCAGGGGCAACTGGGCGTAGGGCCCGACGTGCAGGGTCTCGGCGACGGGTCCGCCGGGCAGCACCTCGACCTCGATGCCGGGCGCCCGGGCAAGGCCGCCTCGCGGTGTCCGGACTCCGACGGCGATCTCCGTCCGCTCTTCGAGATCCAGCGGGTACAGGCCCCAGAGCGGCGGCTCCCAGGCGATTCCCGCCGTGCCGAGCGCGTGCAGCAGCCGTCCCACGCACTCCTCGACCCGCTTCCCGATGTCCGCGGGAGCGCAGACCGCTCGCACCACGGCCAGTTCCCGTGCGGGCTCCCGGCCCATCGTCACCGCGCAGCCGGGCAGCCCGCCCTCCGCGAGGCGCTCCAGCATCGTCAGCCGCGCCTGGTCCCTGCTGATCCGCTCGGCCAGCCGTTCCCGCTCGGCGCGCAGGATCCGCGCCCGGGACTCGGGCCCGGCGGCCAGCGCCTCGGCGATCACGGCCAGCGGAAGGTCCATGTCGCGCAGGAGCGCGATCGTCAGGGCCTCGCGTGCCTGCTCGGGTGCGTAGTAGCGGTAGCCGGAGCCGACGTCCACGTGGGCCGGGGCCAGGAGGCCCGTCTCGTCGTAGTGCCGCAGCTGTTTGACGCTGAGGCGGCACAGGCGGGCGAAGCGCCCGATGGTGAGGAGTTCGTCTCGCACGTCCTCATGGTGGACTCTCCCTCTGTGGGAGAGTCCAGCCCCGCCGACACCGGCCCCGGACGTGCGTCAGCCGCTCGGGCTCACAGGTTCGGCCGTTCCCGGCCCCAGGGCGCTGCCGCCTCCAGTTGCGAGGCGAGGGCGAGCAGCGTGCCCTCGCCGCCGAGCGGTCCGCCGAACTGCACGCCCAGGGGCAGGCCTTCCGGGGTGCGGTACAGGGGGACCGACATGGCCGGGCGGCCGGTGATGTTGGCGAGCTGCGTGAACGGGTTGGGGGCGAGGTTCTGGACCACGGCCCGCCGCCACAGCTTGGTCCGGCTGAGCCGGCCCGCCACGCCCGCCTTGAGCAGCGCCTTGCCGAGCTGCCGGGTCGGCCAGGGCGTGGCGAGCTCGCCGATCCGCACGGGCGGCCGGGCGAGGGTCGGCGTGAGCAGCACGTCGTACGTCTCGTGGAACGCGGCGAGCTGTCGGGTGTAGGTGTTCCAGCGCGCGTGCCGGACGGTGTGCTCGACCGCGCCGAGCGCGCGGCCCGCGGCCGCGAGCAGCCGGGTGTCGAGCTCGAACTGCTCGTCGTCCGCGCCCGTCCTGTGCTTCAGCTCCGCGAGGGTCACGGCGTTCTCGGCGGCGTACATCGCCATGAAGTCGTCGGCCATGCGCAGCCCGTCGATGCGGGGTTCGGCCTCCTCCACGTCATGGCCCAGGCCGACGAGGAGCTTGACCGCGATGTCGACGGCCTCGACCGCCTCGCGGGACACCGGGGTGCCGATCGGCGAGCGGGTGCTGACGCCGATGCGCAGCTTCGGCGGGGTGTGCCGGGCGAGTTCGGCGTACGGCTCGTCGGGGCGTGCCACGAGGAAGGGGCCGCCGGGGTCGGGGCGGGCGGTGAGCACGTCGAGCAGGGCCGCGCTGTCGCGTACGGTGCGCGAGACGACGCCGTCGCTGGCGGCGCCCGCGAGGAGCTCGCCGTACGCGGGGCCCGCGGGCACCAGGCCCCGGCCCGGCTTGAGGCCGAAGAGCCCGCAGCAGGCGGCGGGTATGCGGATCGAGCCGCCGCCGTCGTTGGCGCCCGCCGCCGGGACGATGCCCGCGGCGACTGCGGCCGCGGAGCCGCCCGACGAACCGCCGGGCGTGTGGTCGAGGTTCCAGGGGTTGCGGGTCGCCCCGCCGGCCTCGGGCTCGGTCACGCTCTTGATGCCGAACTCGGGTGTGTTGGTCTGCCCGAAGACGACGAGCCCGGCGTCCAGCCACCGCCGGACGGGCTCGCTGTGCCGCGTCGCGACGAGCTCCTGGGCCGCCCGGGAGCCGCGGCCCGTCGGGCGGCCCGCGTAGTCCTGCATCAAGTCCTTGATCAGGAAAGGCACTCCGGCGAACGGTCCGGACAGCGGGCCCGTGGCGCGCTCGCGGGCGACGTCCGGCATCGGGCGCACGATCGCGTTGATCTTCCCGTTCACGGCTTCGGCGCGCGCGAGGGCCGTCTCGAGGAGTTCGGCCGGTGCCACGTCCCCCCGCGCCACCAGTCCGGCGAGCCCGACCGCGTCGTACGTCTCGTAGTCCCGGTAATCCACCGCGCACCCCACTGACTTGACGTCAAGAATGCACCGGAGCGTAGATCGCCGGTGCCGCGAGCGGCAACGGTGCCGGACCCTGTCGGAGAGCGGAGTGGCGCACCTGGACGCTTCCCTTGTCATCGCACTGGTCGCAGTCGTACTCGGCCCGGTGCCCGCCTTGCGGCGTGTGGCTGCCGACATGACGGCACCGGGGCAGTTGATCACCCCGGCGGCCCGGGCGGGCGCGACCCGATGAGCTACGGGTAACGTCGGCGGAAACTGGTCGTGAGCGAGCGACATCTGTGAGCAGTGGAGAGCCACCCTGAACGAGACGGGCACCGACATCAGCAAGGGCACGCCGGACCTCAAGCGGGCGGAAGGGGCGGCCGTCACGGACGGCCGTCGCGTGAAGGGCGAGCGCCGTCGCCGGGCACTGATCGAGGCGACCGTGCGCGTCATCGCGCGCGACGGTGCCGCCGGAGTCACACATCGCACGGTGGCCCGTGAGGCCGAGCTGCCGACGACCGCGACGACGTACTACTTCAGCAGCATCGACGCGCTCCTGACAGCCGCCCTGACCCAGTGCATGGAGGAGGACTCCGCGCGCATCGAGGCGCTGGTCGACGCGCCGGACGACGGCGTCGACAAGCGCCGGTCCCTGGCGCTCCTGATGGCGGAGACCCTGACGCCGCCCGGGCATCTGCTCGCCGAGTTCGAGCTGTGCCTGCTGGCGGTGCGCCGCCCGGAGCAGCGCACGGCGACCCGCCGCTGGAAGGAGGCCCTCGCCGCCTTCGCCCGCGTGCTCACGGACGACCCGCTGCGCGTCAAGCTGTTCACGCACGCCTACGACGGCCTCCTCCTCCAGGCGCTGCTCGACGACGAGCCGACCACGGCGGACGCGTTCGAGGAACTGCTGCGCGAGCTCCTTCCGGATCCGGCGGAGAACGCGCAGGTCACGCGCCGATAATCCAGGTGCGCTCCATGGGCGGCCATGACAGGGTCCCCCGTATGCCGGTCGTCGATGTGTCCCCCGAGGTGTCCATCGCGTACGAGAGCTTCGGCGACCCCGAGGACCCCGCCGTCCTGCTCGTGATGGGCTTCGGCGCGCAGCTGCTCGCCTGGCACGAGGACTTCTGCCGGGCGCTGGCGGATCGCGGCCGGTACGTCATCCGGTACGACAACCGCGACTGCGGGCTCTCCACCAAGTTCGACGACCACCCCGTCGACATGGGCAAGTTCATCGCCGCCGTGACCTCGGGCGACCTTCCCACCGCCCTCTCGATGGTCCCCTACCGGCTTCTCGACATGGCCCGCGACGGCCTCGGCCTGCTCACCGCGCTCGGGATCGAACAAGCCCACGTCGTCGGCGCCTCGATGGGCGGAATGATCGCCCAGACGATGGCCCTCTCGTCCCCGGAGCGGGTGCTGACGCTGACGTCGATGATGTCCTCGACCGGCGAGAGCGAGTACGGCCGGCCCGCCCCGGAGGCCCAGGCGGTGCTGTTCGCACCGAGGCCCGCAGACCGCGAGGGGTACGTCGCGGCGGCGGAGAAGGAACTGGTGTGGGCCTCCAAGCGGTACGGCGACGCCGTCGCGCTGCGCGAGCTGGCCGCCGCCGGCTACGACCGCTCGTACTGTCCGGCGGGGATCGGCCGACAGCTCGGCGCGATGATCCTCAGCGGTTCACGCGCGGACGCGCTGCGCGGACTGCGGGTGCCGACGCTGGTGATCCACGGCCTCGACGACACGCTGATCGACCCCAGCGGCGGCAGACGCACCGCGGACCTGATCCCCGGAGCCGAGCTTCTGCTGGTCCCCGACATGGGCCACGATCGCCCGCGCGCACTCTGGCCCCGGCTCATCGACGCCCTGGCGGCCCACACCGGCAGACCACCGGCCGCCGTCTCGTCCGGCAGGCGGCCGTAGAGACACGACGTCGCGTGGTCTCGCGCCGTACCCCGACGGCCGCCACCGGCACCCGGGCGGACCCGGCCGCGCGCCTCAACGCGTGGCGCGGGCACCGCCGTTGACGTGCAGCACCTGCCCGGTGATGTGGCGGGCCGCGGGGGACGCGAGGAAGGCGACGGTGCCCGCGATGTCGGCGGGAACCCCGGCGCGGCCGGTCGCGGTGGCCGCCACCAGCTGCTCGCGGCGCTCGCCCGAGAGCTGGTCGCGGAAGAACTCGGTGTCGGCGATGTAGCCGGGCGAGACGACGTTGGCCGTGACACCGCGGCGGCCGAGCCGCTGTGCCAGGTCGATGTTCCAGTTCGCCAGGCCCGCCTTGGCCGCGCCGTAGGAACCGGCCGCCTGCTCGGCGGCGATCGAGCCGATGTGCACGACGGCGCCGCCGTCCGCGAGCCGATCCTCCAGAGCCTTCGTGGTGAGTGCGGCGCCGACCAGGTTGGCGTCGAGGTTGGCGCGGAAGTCCCGGGCGTACGAGGCCAGGTCCGTCTTGCCGTCGGCGTCGAAGGCGATGTTCCCGCCCGCGTTGTTCACGAGGACGTCGATCCGCTCGGGCAGGTCCGCGAGCAGGCGGGTGAGCGCGGCGGGGTCGGTGTGGTCGCAGACCGCCGTGCGGACGTCGGCCTGCGCCGCCAGCTCCGCGAGCGGGCCGGGGCGGCGGCCGGTGACGGTGACGCGGTCGCCCGCCGCCGCGAAGTGCAGCGCGATCGCGCGGCCGATGCCCGTGCCGCCGCCGGTGACCAGGATGGTGCGTGCCATATGCTGAGCTCCGAATCGGTCTCGTGTAGGTCTAAATTTAGGCCTCAACATAACACCGGGGAGCGACACGATGGCAAGGGATCAGCAGGCGGGACGGGCCCCCGACAGCGCTGACAGCGCTGTCGGCGGGAGCGGCGCCGACGACGAAGGCGCCGCCTCGGCCGACACGGCCAGGGCCCATACGGCTCGGGGCATCGCCGAGGCCTGGGAGCGCGAGCGACCCGGTACGCCGGTCTCCTCGATCCGGATCCTCACGCCCGTCTGGCAGTTGGCGAAGCTGTTCGGCGACGACCGGCGCCGGGTCCTGGCCCGCGCCGGAGTGGACGCCGCGACCCTCGACCTGCTCAGCGTGCTGCGCCGCAGCGGGCCCCCGTACGCCCTCAGCACCCGTGAGCTGGGGCAGCGTTCACTGGTCACGGCGGGAGCCGTGTCACAGCGCGTGGCCCGCGCGGAGCAGGAGGGCCTGGTGACCCGGGGCCCCGCCCGCGGCCGTTCCCGCACGGTCCTCGTCACCCTGACCCAGGCCGGTCACGACCTGGTCGAGGCGACCGTCGACCAGGTCCTGCACCGCGACGCCGAGCTGATCGCGGGGCTCACGCCCGACCAGCAGGCCCAGCTCACGGGCCTGCTGGAGAGCCTGCTCGCGGACGTGCAGCGGCGGCTCGGCGACGACTCGATCAGCCACGTCGGACACCGGTGAGCGTCGGCGTCGGCGAGCACCGGCCGTCCGTGACCGCCGACCGCCGGTGAGTGCCGGGCCTCAGCCCCCGTCGGCCGCCAGCGCCTCCCGTACCAACTGCACGGGATGCCAGGCGTCGCGTTCCGTGCCGTGGAAGATCTGCTGGCGGCACGAGGCGCCGGTGGCGACCACGACGGTGTCGTCGGACGCGGCGCGCACCGCGGGGAACAGCCGGTCCTCCCCCACCGTCATCGACACGTCGTAGTGCTCGGACTCGAAGCCGAAGGAACCGGCCATGCCGCAGCAGCCCGCGTCGAGTTCGGTGACCTGGACGCCGGGGATGCGCCGCAGCAGGGCGACGGTCGCCGCGGTGCCGACCTCGGCCTTCTGATGGCAGTGGCCGTGGAAGAGCAGCGTGCGGCCGTTGAGCCAGGAGTCCTCGCGCAGAGTGAGGCCGCCGTCGTCGATGGCCTCGGTGAGGAGTTCTTCCAACTGGCGGACGCGGCCGGTGACGGCCTCGCGCGCCGAGTCGAGCGGCAGCAGGGCCTTGTGCTCGTCGCGCAGCGTCATCAGGCAGGACGGTTCGCAGCCGGTGATGGGGGCCTCGGGAGGCGTGGTCTCCGTGATGCGGTGGACGAGTTGGAAGGCCTTGTCGCTCGCCTCGTCCAGGAGGCCCTTGGACAGGGCGGCGCGGCCGCAGCAGCCGCCGCTCTCCAACTGCACGGCCCAGCCCGCGCGTTCGAGGAGTTCGACGGCGGCCTGGCCGATCTCCGGTTCGGTGTACGTGGTGAAGGAGTCGGCGAGCATGACGACCGGGCCGCGGGGTGCCGCGACGACGGCCGCCGGGCGGCGGGTGAACCAGCGCACCAGGTTGCGGCGGGTGTAGCGGGGCAGCGGGCGGTGCGGGGTGATCCCGACCGTGCGGTGGAGCAGGCGGCGCAGCAGGGGTATGCGGCCGGGCAGGTTGGACACGGGGGCGGTGGCCGAGCCCAGGCGGTTGAGCAGCCGGATGGCGCCGAATATCCGGGAGCGCAGCGGAGTCCCGTGCTCGTCGTGGTGGTGGGCGAGGGCCTCCGCCTTCAGGGACGCCATGTCGACGCCCAGCGGGCACTCGCTCTTGCAGGCCTTGCACATCAGGCACAGGTCGAGGACCTCGTGCAGGCGTTCGTCGCCGAGCGCCTTGTGCGGGTCGGGGGCGGACAGGGCCTTGACGAGGGCGCCCGCGCGGCCGCGGGTTGAGTCCTCCTCGTTGCGGGTGGCCATGTAGGAGGGGCACATCGTGCCGACGTCGCTCTTGCGGCACAGGCCGATGTTCATGCACCGGTCGGCCGCGGCCCGCATGCCGCCCGCGACCTCGAAGTCGAGCCGGGTGCGCAGTCCGGGCGCGGGCGGCAGCGCGGCGTCGCGCAGGTGGTCGGTCATCGCGGGCGCGTCGACGATCTTGCCGGGGTTCAGCCGGTTGTCCGGGTCGAAGAGGCCCTTGACGCGCCGCATCGCCTCGTACAGCTCGTCGCCGAAGAGCTCCCGGTTGAACTCGCTGCGGGCCAGGCCGTCGCCGTGCTCGCTGGAGTTGACGCCGCCGTACTCGGTGACCAGGTCCTTGATCTCCTCGGCGACCTCGCGCATGGTCTGCCGCTGCGCGGGGTCGGTCACGTCGAGGAACGGGCGGATGTGCAGACAGCCCACCGAGCAGTGGCCGTAGAAGCCCGCCGTGAGGCCGTGCCGGTCGAGGACCTTCTTCAACCTGGCGGTGTACGCGGGCAGATGGACCGGGTCGACGGCCGTGTCCTCGATGAACGCCAGCGGCCTGCGGGTGCCCTCGCTCGCCGCCATCAGCAGGCCCAGGCTGGACTTGCGGACCTTGAGCAGGGCGGTCTGGTCGGCGGGGGTGACCGCCGCGAGGGTGTGGTAGCCGTGGCCGTGCCGCTGCCAGAGCTTCGTCAACCGCTGGACGCTCGCGATGAGTTCGCGTTCGTCGTCGCCGGTGAACGACACGAACAGGAGGGCGCCGGGGTCGCCTTCGAGGACGGTGCCCAACGAGGCGTACTCGATCTTCTGGCGGGACAGGTCGAGGATGGTGCGGTCCATCAGCTCGACGGCCGCCGGGTCGCAGGCGAGGGCGTCCTGGGTGGCCTCGATGGCCCCGGCCACGGAGGTGAAGTGGCCGACGGCGAACACGGTGTGCTTCGGCTTCGGCACCAGGTCGACGAGGGCGCGGGTGCTGACGGCGAGCGTGCCCTCCGAGCCGACGACGAACTTCGCCAGGTCGAACGGGGTGTCCTCGCGGGCGAGCCGGTCCAGGCGGTAGCCGCCCGCCCGCCGCCAGTGCTGCGGGAATCCGGCGGCGATGGCGTCGGCGTGCGCGGCGACGAGCGCGGGCAGTTCGCGGTGGACGCGGCCGTCGAGGCCCGTGCCGCGGGCCCGTTCGGCGTGTTCGTGCGCGGTGAGGGGCGCGAGGTGGGCCGTGCTCGCGTCGGCGAGCACCACGTCGAGGGCGCGTACGTGGTCGATGGTCATGCCGTACCGCAGGGAGCCGCTGCCCGCAGAGTTGTTGCCGATCATGCCGCCGATGGTGGCGCGGTTGCTGGTGGAGGTGTCGGGGCCGAACATCAGGCCGTGCGGGGCGGCGGCACGGTTCAACTGGTCCTGGACGACGCCCGTTTCGACCAGGGCGGTGCGGCCGTCCGGTTCGAGGGCGATGATGCGGCGCATGTGGCGGGACAGGTCGAGGACGATGCCCGGTCCCGTGGTCTGGCCGGCGAGGCTGGTCCCCGCGCCGCGCGGCACGACGGACACGCCGTACTCGGCGGCGGCCGCGACGACGGCCTGTACGTCCTCGGCGTGCCGGGGGAAGACGACCCCCAGGGGGGTGATGGCGTACATGCTGGCGTCGCGGGCGAAGAGATGGCGGCTGTAGTCGTCGAAGCGGACCTCGCCGTCGAGGTCGGCGCGCAGCCGCCGCGCGAGGTCGCCGCCGAGCGCGTCCCGCTCGGCCTCCGTGGACTCGGTGCTTGTGGTCATGCGACACGCTCCTGGCGGTGAAGGGGCGTACGGGACAAGGGCGTTCGGGTCGTGCGCGGGGCGGCACGCTCACGGTGCGGAGGGTCGATGACGTGGCGTCAGTCGACGCGGAGGTGGTCGAGGGCCGCCGCCACGCCGTCGCGGCCGACGGGGATCCCGGCGAGTTCGAGCCCCATCTGCACGCCCGCCAGGGTCCCGGCGAGGGTGAGGTCGTTGAAGTGGCCGAGGTGGCCGATGCGGAAGACCTTGCCCGCGAGCCGGCCGAGGCCGGTGCCGAGCGACATGTCGAACCGTTCGAGGACGATCTTCCGTACGGCGTCGGCGTCCTGACCGTCGGACAGGAGCACGGCGGTGAGCGAACCGGAGTGCTCGCGCTCGTCGGCGCACAGCACGTCGAGGCCCCAGCCGCGCACGGCCGCGCGGGTGGCGGCGGCGTGCCGGGCGTGCCGGGCCCAGACCTGTTCGAGACCTTCCTCCGCGAGCATGAGCAGTGCCTCGTCGAGGCCGTAGAGGAGGTTGGTGGCCGGGGTGGAGGGGAAGAAACCGGCCTCGTTCGCGTCGATGATCGGCCCCCAGTCCCAGTAGGACTTGGGCAGTCGGGAGGTGCGGGCGGCGGTGAGCGCCTTGTCGCTGACGGCGTTGAAGCCGAGCCCCGGCGGCAGCATCAGCCCCTTCTGGGATCCGGTGACGGTGACGTCGACGCCCCAGGCGTCGTGCCGGTACTCGATGGAGCCCAGCGAGGAGACCGTGTCGACCAGGAGCAGGGCGGGGTGTCCTGCGGCGTCGAGGGCCGCGCGGATCTCCGGGACGCGGCTGGTGACGCCGGTGGACGTCTCGTTGTGGACGACGCAGACGGCCTTGATGTCGTGGGCGATGTCGGCGTCGAGGCGCTGGGCGGCGGCCTCGGGCGATGCGCCGTGGCGCCAGTCGCCGGGGACGAACTCCACCTCCAGGCCGAGGGACTCGGCCATGTCGCGCCAGAGCGTGGCGAAGTGCCCGGTCTCGAAGCACAGCACGCGGTCACCCGGACTGAGCGTGTTGACCAGGGCGGCCTCCCAGGCGCCGGTGCCCGACGAGGGATAGACGACCACCGGTCCCGAGGTGCCGAACACCGGCTTCAGGGCTTCGAGTACGCGGCGGGCGAGGCCCGCGAACTCGGGACCGCGGTGGTCGACGGTGGGGGCGGACATGGCACGAAGCACCCGGTCGGGGACGTTCGTCGGTCCGGGTATCTGGAGAAAGTGGCGTCCGGTCCTGAGAGTCATTGCGCGGATCTCCCCTCCATACTTGTGCCGTGAGGCGGCACAGCGTATCGTGATGCGGCACGACGCAGCATAGGTTCCGATCCGGAGGGGGTCAACGGTGCAGAACGTCCTGAACACCTTGCGCGTGCTGGAGGAGCTGGCGGTGCGCCAGCCCGTGGGCGTGGGGGACCTGGCACGCGCCATGGAGCTGCCGAAGAGCACCGTCCAGCGGGCGCTCGGCACCCTGCACACGGCGGGCTGGATCAAGCAGACGGGCGGCTCCCCCACGCGCTGGACGCTCACGACGAAGGCGCTGCTCATCGGGCGGCAGGCCACCGGCGAGCTGGACCTGCGGGACGTCGCCGTGCCGGTGATGGAGGAGCTGCGGCGCGCGGTGGACGAGACCGTGCACCTGGCCGTCGCGGAGGGCGAGCGGGTCGTGCTCGTGGAACGCCTGGAGACGACCCAGCCGGTACGGATCGTGCTCCCGCTCGGCCAGCACCTTTCCGGCCACGCGTCCGCCAACGGCAAGGCCATCCTCGCGGCCCGCTCCCCCGAGGCCGTCGAGCGCTACCTCACCCAGGGGCTGACGCGGTTCACGGACACGACGATCGACGACCCGGCCGCGCTGCGCGCCGAGCTGGAGACGGTCCGCGCCCGCGGCTACGCCCTCAACCAGGGCGAATGGCGCGACGACGTGTCCGCGGTCGCCGCCCCCGTACTCGGCCCCGACGGCTCGCCGGTGGCCAGCGTCAGCATCAACATGCCGAGCAGCCGCTGCGACCGCGACCGGCTCGTCGAGCTGGGCGAACACGTGCGCGCGGCGGCCCGGAAGATCAGCACGGCCCTCGGCCACCAGGCCCCGGATTCGGCCCGCGCGAGCTGAACCGGGCGCCGATCACCCCACAACCTCGGATGTGTCCGCGCCCCCTTGACGGGGCGTGACCACCGTCACATACTCGCCAACGTCGCATGGGAGTTCCGCATGACGGAACTCCAAGTCCACTCTGCGGACAGTCCGGGCTCTTGAGGCTGCCCGCTCACGGCAGGGGCGCGGCCTTTCTGTGCCCCTCTGCCCCCGGACGCCACCACGGGTCCCTCCCGCATGCCCACAGTCGGCCACAGCCCGCGCATCCAACCCGGGACCGCGCACCTGTGACCGCCGTCCGAAGGCGAGGACGTGTCACATGGCAGACCATCTCATCGCGATCGGCGCACTGGTACTCATCTTCACCATCTCCACCTTCACCTCCGTCCACATGGGGGCGCTCGCCCTCGTCGCCGCCTTCGCCGTCGGCTCGTCCGTCGCCGGCGAGAACGCGGACGACGTCTTCGGCGGCTTCCCCGGCGACCTCTTCGTCGTACTCGTCGGCGTCACCTTTCTATTCGCCATAGCGAAGAACAACGGCACCATCGAATGGCTCGTGCACGCCGCGACGCGCGCCGTCAGGGGTCGCATCGCGCTCATCCCCTGGGTCATGTTCCTCATCACCGCCTCCCTCACGGCCGTCGGCGCGGTCGTGCCCGCGGCCGTCGGCGTCATCGCCCCCATCGGCATGAGCTTCTGCGTCCGCTACGGGATCAGCCCGCTGCTCATGGGCCTCCTGGTGATCAACGGCGCCAGCGCGGGCGGCTTCTCCCCCGCCAGCGTCTTCGGCTCCATCACCAACGGCGTCGTCGAGCGGAACGACCTGCCCGGCAACCCCGGCCTGCTGTTCCTGATGTCGTTCCTGTTCAACGTCGCGCTCAGCGTCGTCGCTTACTTCTTGTTCGGCGGGCGGAGCCTGCTCGGGCGGCGGGCGGAGGACGGGAGCGGCGGCGGGGGTACGGGGGTCGGGGGCGTCCCGGCGACCGAGATGGCCGGGGGCGCCGGAAGCGCGCCCGCGACTGCCACGGGCACCGCTCCCGCGCCCGGCGGCACCACCACGGTAGCCTTCGCTCCCGCAACTGCCGACGTCGGCCCGCGCCTTGACCGGTCGCGCGCCCTGACCCTGCTCGGGCTGCTCGGCATGGTCGCGGGCGCCCTGTTCCTGGACTACAACGTCGGCCTGATGGCCTTCACGGTGGTCGTCGTCCTCACCCTCGTCGACGCCGACGCGGCGAAGGGTGCCGTCGACCGCTGCGCGTGGTCGACCGTGCTGCTGGTCTGCGGCGTCGTCACGTTCGTCGGCGTGATGGAGCGCATGGGCACGATCGACTGGCTCGGCGACAGCGTCGCGAAGATCGACTCACCGCTCCTCGGCGCCCTGTTGATCTGCCTCATCGGGGCCGTGGTCTCCGCGTTCGCCTCCACCACCGGCATCCTCGGCGCCCTGATCCCGCTCGCCGTACCGTTCCTGATGGACGGTCAGATCGGGGCGGTCGGACTCATCATCGCCCTCGCCGTGTCCTCGTCGGTCGTCGACTCCTCACCGCTGTCCACGAGCGGCGCGCTCGTGACCGCCAACGCCCCGGAGGAGCAACGCCCGCAGGTGTTCGGCGCGCTCATGAAGTGGGGGATGTCGATGGCCCTCATCGCGCCGGTTGCCACCTGGGCACTGTTCGTGGTGCCGGGGCAGGGCTGAGGGGGCGCGCTCCCGGGGCCGGACCGGGCGGGGCTTCGCCGGGCGGCCCTTCCCGGCGGCCCTCAGCCGTCCTGCCCGGGCGGCGGCGGAGGCTTCGGCGCGCCCGGCGGCGGAGCGATCTTCGCGTACGTCGCCGCCGGGCCCGCCCCGGAACCGGCCTCGGCGTCGGCCCCGGTGCCCGCGGTGGCCGCGTGGCCGAGGAGCGCGTCACGGCGGGCGCCGGGGTCCCAGCCGGTCTCCACCACCCGCTTCTGCATGACGATCGCGCCCGCCAGGATCACCGCGCCGATCACCAGCATCAGGATCGCGCCGCCCACGGCCCCCGCCTTGGCCGCGTTGCCCACGAGCGAGCCGAACCAGCCGAAGTCCGCGTCGCCGAACGTGGTGTTCTCCTTGCCGAAGGCGCCGAGGACCTTCAGGAGCAGCGCGGGCAGGAAGGTGATGAGGACGCCGTTCAGGAACGCGCCGACGACCGCGCCGCGCCGTCCGCCCGTCGCGTTGCCGTAGACCCCGGCCGCGCCGCCCGTGAAGAAGTGCGGCACGAGGCCGGGCAGCACGAGCGCCAGGCCGAAGGCGGGCTCGAAGATCCAGGCGAGCAGGCCGAGGCTGATCAGGCCGCCGACGAAGCTGGAGATGAAGCCGATGAGGACGGCGTTCTGCGCGTACGGGAACACGATCGGCGCGTCCAGGGACGGCACCGCGCCGGGCACGACGCGGTTCGCGATGCCCTGGAAGGCGGGCACCAGCTCGCCGAGGATCGTCCGGACGCCGAAGAGGATGACGGCGACGGCGATGCCGAACTGCAGGCCCTGCATGACCGATTGCATGATGTACGCGCCGACGTCGGGCGCGGCGGGGCCGCCGTCGGTGGCGAACGCCTTGAACGCGCTCTCCTTGCCGACCTTCGCGAGGAAGACGAGCGACATGATCAGGTAGATGAGGACCATGGACAGGGCCGTCGCCACCATGGAGTCGCGCAGGAAGCGCAGCCCCTCCGGCAGCTTCATGTCCTCCGTGGACCGGCTGCGGCGCCCGACGACCTGTCCGGTCGCACCGGCGACGACGTACCCGGCGGTGCCGAAGTGCCCGATCGCGACGGTGTTGTTGCCGGTGACGCGCTTCGTCCAGGGATGCGCGAAGGCGGGCATCGCGACCAGCATGATGCCGAGCAGGACGCCGCCGATGACGACCACGACCCAGGAGCGCTGCCCCGCGGTCGCGAGCACCATCGTCAACAGCGTCGCCATGAACAGCATGTGATGACCCGTCAGGAACACGTAGCGCAGCGGCGTGAAGCGGGCGAGGATCAGGCTGACGGCGAACCCGAGGATCATCAGCCAGGCCACCCGGGAGCCGTACTCGGCCTGGGCGATGCCGACGATGGCCTCGTTCGTCGGGATCACGCCGTGCGCGCCCGTCGAGCCCTGGATCATCTCGCCGAGCGGGGCGAGCGCGGCCACGACCAGCCCGGCGCCCGCGCCGATCAGCAGGAAGCCGAGGGTCGCCTTGATCGCCCCGCCGAGCACCTGGCCCGCCGACTTGCGCAGGGCGATCAGACCCGCGGCGGTGATGAGCCCGATCAAGTACGCGGGCTGACTGAGGATTTCGTTGACCAGGAACTTCGCTACGGAGACCAGCCAGTCCACGGCTCTCCCCCCTCTTTCTAGACGTCGTACGTGTCCCGCAGGACACGATCGGCCTCGGTGGTGGAGGTGAAGTCGTCGACGACCCGCACGGGGACGCCGACGTCGCCGAGGGTCTTGGCGATCTCCCGGGACGTGAGGATGGCGACGGCCTCGGAGGCCTTGCCCTTGGCGGAGATCGTGTCGGTGGCCTCGACGGTCACGTACCGGCCCCAGCCCCAGCGGTCCAGGACCTGCTCCAGGGTGTTCTTCAGGAAGAGGCTGGTGCCGAGTCCGTTGCCGCAGACGGTGAGGATCTTGTGCACGGCGGGCCCGGCGGCGGCCGCGGGCGCGGCAGCGGCACCTTCGGCACCCGCACCGGCATCAGGACCAGGACCAGCCCCCGCGGCTTCCCCGGCCCCCGTCTCCCCCGCGAGGATCCCCCGCACCGCCGCCGGCGTCGGGGCCACCCGCAGGGCCTCCGCCGTCTCCGGGTCCGCGAGCAGCCGGGCCAGGGACGCCATCGCGTCGGTGTGCGCGGTGGCGTCCTCGGCGGCGAGGGCCACCACGAGGCCGACGGGGTCGTTCGTCTCGTGCCCGAACTCCACCGGCCGCGCGAGCCGCACCCACGCCATGCCCGTGCGCAGCACCGCGGGCGAGGGCCGGGCGTGCGCGAAGGCGAGGCCCGGGGCGAGGACGATGTACGGTCCGCTGTCCTCGACGGTCCGGATCATCTCCTCGGTGTACGCGTCCGTGCCGCTGCCCGTCGCCACGAGCAGGTCGCCCGCGGCGCCGATCGCGGCGCGCCAGTCCTCGGCCACGACGTCGAGACGGATCGCCTCGACGGGCAGGAGATCGCTCACAGACACCATGTGGTTGATCGTTTCACAGCCCGCCCGACCTGGCAGGGCCTGCGGCGCCGAACGGCGCGTATGCCAACCGGTTCGGCCGACCGCCTGGCGCGCGGCCGCCGCTGGGGCAGGATGGCTCACGGACAAGGACACCGCTCGACACCACGACGGCAGAGAAGGTGCACAACGTGCTGATCGACCTCGTCGGAAAGTCGGCCCTGGTCACGGGCTCGACCCAGGGAATCGGAGCCGCGATCGCCGCGGGTCTGGCCCGCGCCGGAGCACGCGTTTCGGTGAACGGACGTACGAAGGAGTCCGTCGACGCCGCCCTCCAGCGGCTGCGCGCGGCGGACCCCGACGCGGAGCTGGTGGCGGCTCCTGGTGACATCACCACCGACGAAGGGCTGGAGCAGGTGGTCTCCGCCCTTCCGCAGGCGGACATCCTGGTCAACAACCTGGGCGTTTTCGGGGCCATGCCCGCCCTGGACATCCCCGACGCCGAATGGCGCCGGTACTTCGAGGTCAACGTGCTCGCCGCGGTGCGGACGACGCGCGCGTACCTGCCGGGGATGAAGGAGCGCGGCTGGGGCCGGATCCAGAACATCGCCAGCGACTCGGCCGTCGTCATCCCCGCCGAGATGATCCACTACGGCATGTCCAAGACCGCGCTGCTCTCGGTGTCCCGCGGCTTCGCCAAGGAAGCCGCGGGCACCGGCGTGACCGTCAACTCCGTCATCGCCGGACCGACGCACACCGGCGGGGTGGAGGACTTCGTGTACGAGCTGGTCGACCGTGACCTCCCCTGGGACGAGGCGCAGCGCGAGTTCATGCGTCTGCACCGGCCCCAGTCGCTGATCCAACGGCTCATCGAGCCCGAGGAGATCGCGAACATGGCGGTCTATCTGAGTTCTCCCCTGGCCTCCGCGACCACGGGCGGTGCGGTCCGGGTGGACGGCGGGTACGTCGACTCGATCCTGCCCTGAGCCGACCGGCGGATCAGCGCGCCCCGGACGCCTTCCGCAGCGCGGTGATGCAGGTGTTGATGGCCTGCTGGAGCTCTTCGAGGCGCTGGACCATGTCGTCCTCGTAGATGTCGTCGAAGTCGACGGCGTCGTCGAGGGTCAGCTCCTCGAAGACCTTGGTGGCCTTCTGCAGGCTGCTGTAGAACTTCGTGCGCCGCTCCTGGACACGCAGCTCGGGGTCGGCCTCGACGGTCTCGGCGACGAGGGTCTTCACCGTGTCGTACGCCTCGGCGGCCCACTCGCCGGCCTCTTCGGTGTCGTCGAGTTCGTCGAGGAGGGACAGGTGCCGCTCGGCCTCGGCGCGCAGTTCGGCGGGCGCGTCGAGCTTCTGCCCTGCGGGCGTGCGGATCTGGCCCTCCTCGCCGACCTTGCGCACGTACTCGATGCGGTCCGCGGCCCTGGTCTCGCCCGCCACGGCCTTCTTCAGATCGTCGGTGCGGGCGATGTCACGGGCCAGCTCGGTCTGGAGGGCCGGGTCCTCCTTGAGGCGGTCGAGCAGCGCGTGCCGGGCGGCCTGGGCGGTGGAGGGGTCGGCGAGGATCGCGGCGCGCAGCGCGGTGGGGTTCTCGGCGACCTCCAGGGCCTTGGTCGGGCGGATGCCCTCGGCCTCGGCCGCGGCGGTGATCGCGGTGCCGCGCGCGGAGGTGGCGCTGGAGCGCGGCACGTAGTACGTCAGCCAGACGTCGGCTTCGGGCAGTTCGACGTCCCCGCCGGGCGTCAGCGCCTCGAAGTGCGGCACGAGGCCGTCGTCGGCGGCCTTGTCCCAGGCCTTGTAGTACCGCATGACGCGCTCGGCGGAGCACCCGGCGAGCTCGGCGAACTCCTTCGCGGAGACCTTCGGCGTGCCCTCGGCGACCTGCCCGCCGGGCCGCACGCTGCGGGCCACCTTCAGGCCGAAGGTCCAGCCGCCGGTGCGGGCGTAGGCGCCGAAGTCGCGGGCGTCGCGCTCCACGAGTTCCCGAGTGCCGACCGGGTCCGCTTCCCGACTGTCGGCCGGTTCGGCGGTTTCGGCGGTTTCGGGCACCACGATGGCTACGCTCACTGATTACTCTCCGGGGTGGGTCACACGCTGCAAGGAAGCAGCAGGAAACGGAACGTACATCCTATATCGACCCTCGCGCTCCCGAGCCCCGTCCGGAGCCCGGGAGCGCGGCCACTGCCGGACGAGCCCTAGCCGGCCCGCCTCAACGGCCCGAAGAACGCCTGCAGTTCGGCGGCGACCTGGTCGGGCTCCTCATGCGCCATGAAGTGCCCGCCGCGTCCCGGCGTGTTCCAGTGGCGCAGGTCGGCGAAGACGCGCTCGGCGAGGCTCTTCGGGTAGTCCGCGTACGCGGGTTCGTGGCTGAGGGTGACGGCGGCGGGCACGGTGATGCGCGGCACCAGCTTGTTCAGGTGGTAGTCGTAGTACTGCCGGAAGGACGAGCCGATGCTGCCGGTGGCCCAGTAGAGCGTGGCGACGGTCAGGAGGGTGTCCCGGTCCCAGCGGCGCGCGACGTCGCCGTCGCAGTCGCTCCAGTCCCGGTACTTGTCGACGATCCACGCGAGCAGCCCGGCGGGCGAGTCCATGAGCGCGGCGGCGATCGTGTCGGGCCGGGTGCACATGATCTCGCTGTAGCCCTGGTCCCCGGCGTCGTACGCGGCAAGCGCGTCCAGGTACGTCTGCTCCGCGGGCGTCGGCGGCTCCTCATCGAAGTCCGCGCTGACCAAGGCGGACGTGACGTGCACGCCGGCGACCTGCTCCGGGTACAGCGCGCCCAGCCACTGGGTGACGCCGCCGCCGATGTCGCCGCCGAACGCCCCGTAGCGGTCGTAGCCGAGGGCCTCGGTCATGAGGGAGTGCCAGATCTCGGCGGTGCCCCGGCGCGTGAACGGCCCCTGCGGCAGGCCGGAGTAGAGGAATCCGGGCAGCGAGGGCACGACCACGTCGAAGGCGTCGGCGGGGTCGCCGCCGTGCGCGGCCGGGTCGGCGAGGCGCCGGGCGACGCGCAGCATCTCGACGAAGCTGCTCGGCCAGCCGTGGCTGAGCACGAGCGGCAGCGGCGCCGGGGCGCCCTCGGGACGCCGGGCGCGCAGATGGATGAAGTGCACCGGGGATCCGGCGACTTCGGCGATCCGGTGCGGGAATTCGTTCAGGGCGGCCTCGGCGGTGCGCCAGTCGAAGCCGTCGGCCCAGTACGCGACGAGTTCACGCAGGTGGGCCGGGTCGGTGCCCGCCGCCCAGTGGGAGGTGTCGGACGCGGTGGTGAAGCGGGTGCGGGTCAGTCGTGCGCGCAGGTCGCTGAGGACGTCGTCGGGCACGGCGATCCGGAAAGGCGTGACAGTCATGGTTCCTTCGCTCAGGAGTGCTTCGATGCGATGACATTCGACGCTTGGACCAGACGGGGCCAAGCGGGGCGCTCCTGCGCTGCTGCCGTACGGCTCAGACGCGTACGGCGGTCAGGAGGGCCCGGACTGTGGTGCGGTCGGCTGAGTGCTTGCGCATCTGGGTCACCTCCCTCTCTGGGACACGCGCGGATTCGGTGCCGCGCGGCGTAGATCGACTATACCCACGAGCCGGGGCCGTGGGCCATCCGGTTCGGGGGCACTTTGGACCTAGGTCCGGGGACGGAGTCCTCTCCCGCCCCCGGTCGGTGGCCGTGGCGGCGGGCCCCGGTGAGACTTGCCCCATGGATACCGCCCGGACAGCCGCCTATCTGCGCCGCATCGGCGTCGACCGCCCCGCAGCCCCGACCTCGTCGGCCCTGCGCGCGCTGCACCTCGCCCATCTGCGCAGCGTCCCCTTCGAGAACCTCGCCATCCACCTCGGCCAGGAAGTGGACCTCGACGAGGAGGACTTGGTGGCGAAGGTCGTCGACGAACGCCGCGGCGGGTTCTGCTACGAACTCAACGGCGCGTTCGCGGCGCTCCTCACCGCGCTCGGCTTCGAGGTCACGCTGCTCCAGGCCCGGGTGTACGGCGACGACGGCCGCCCCGGCATCCCCTACGACCACCTGGCGCTGAGGGTGCGTACCGAGGACGGCGGCGACTGGCTCGCCGACATCGGCTTCGGCACCCACAGCCACTTCCCGCTCGACCTCACCGAGCGCGGGGACCAGGACGACCCCGGCGGCACGTTCCGCGTAGTGGAGACGTCCGACGGCGACCTCGACGTCCTCAAGGACGGCAAGCCGCAGTACGTGCTCGACAGACGCCCCCGGGAGCTGGCCGAGTTCACGGCCGGGGCGTGGTACCACCGCACGTCCCCGAAGTCGCACTTCACCCGGTCCACCGTGTGCACGCTGGTCACCGAGACGGGCCGGGTCACCCTCAGCGGTTCCAAGCTCACCGTCACCACCGGCGCGGAGCGGGACGTCACGGAACTGGCCACCGACGCCGAGATCCTCGCCGCGTACGAGAAGCACTTCGGGATCGCTCTGGACGAGGTGCCGCGGGTGGCGAAGCCGGTCCGTGTCGGCGGGCGCTGACGGCGCCAGGGGAACGGTGTGTGGCGCGAGGCACCCGGAGGATGATCTTCCGGGTGGGTTCGGCGCGGCCGCCCGGCGTCCTGTGACAAGACACGCGGCGGCTCGGCGGGGCGCGCCCGGGCCCGCTCCCGGAGCACGGGCGGACCCCTTTGTCCAGCCCTCTTGGCGGGAATCGAACGCGGATGCTGGCGGTGATGTTCATCGCGGCATTCGCGGCCTTTCCGGCCTTAGGCTGCTGCACTGTGAAGAGACACATACCTTTCGAACGGCTGCACAACTTCCGTGACCTGGGCGGCTATGTCACTGAGGACGGCCGTGCGGTGCGCTGGGAGCAGGTGTACCGGTCCGACTCGCTGAGCAAGCTGCGGGACGCCGACTGGGACCGCTTCCTCGCCCTGGGTGTCCGCACCGTCATCGATCTGCGCCACCCGTGGGAGATCGAGGCGAAGGGCCGGGTGCCCGAGCACCCGACGCTCGCCTACCACCGGCTGAGCACCGAGCACCGCGCCCGCTCCCAGCCGTCGCCGGGCCCCGACGCGGTGCTGGTCCCCCACCTCCGCGAGCGTTATCTGGCGATGGCCGAGGACGGCGTGAAAGAGCTGCGCCGCGCCCTCGAAGTGCTCGCCGACGACGACTCCGGTCCGGTGGCCTTCCACTGCGCGTCCGGCAAGGACCGCACCGGCCTGCTCGCCGCCCTCGTGCTCGCCCTGCTCGGCGTGGCCGAGGCCGACATCGTCGAGGACTACGCGCTCACCGAGCTCGCCACGGACCGCTTCCTCGCGGACTGGCGCGCCGACCACCCCGAGGGCGAGCCGCCTTGGCTCGGCTTCGGGCGCGCGCCCGCCGAGGTGATGCGTCTCTTCCTCGCGGGCATGTCCGAGCGGTACGGGTCCCTGCGCGCGTACGCCGAGCAACTCCTCGGCGCCGACGCGGAGTCGGTGGCCGCACTGCGTCGCAAGCTCCTGGAACCGGCGGCGGGGCGCGAGCTCTCCTTCCGGCGCGCCGACGAGTCCGACGTCCCCGTCCTCGTACGGCTGCGGGACGAGGCGGCCCGCTGGCAGATCGCGCAGGGCATCGCACAGTGGAAGCCGGGCGAGCTGGGCGAGGAGCACTTCCGGGCGCGGCTCGTGGACAGCGAGATCTGGATCGCGACGCTCGGCCCGGACGGCCCGGTCGCGGGCGCCTGGGAGCTGTGGTGGGACGACCCGGCGGCCTGGGGTCCGCAGCCGCCCACGGCCGGGTACGTGCACCGTCTGATGACCGACCGCCGTGTCGCGCCGCCCGGCACCGGCCGCCGCATGCTGGAGCACGCCGAGCGCCGCGTCCGCGCCGCGGGGCGCAGCCTGTGCCGCCTCGACTGCCGCGCCAACAACCCGCGGCTGCGGGCGTACTACGCCTCCGCGGGCTTCGAGGTCGTCGGCGAGCAGCCGTCGAAGGACGGCGGTGTGGCCGGGCGCTTCGCGGCGACGCTGCTGCAGAAGCGGGTCCGCGAGGACGAACGGCGGCTCGGCGAGCGCGCGGCCGACGGCCGGCAGTTGTCGGCCGAGGGCGGCGCGGTGCTTTTCCGCGGCGCCGTGTGGCGGCTCAAAGCGACGCTTTGATCCTGCGCGGCGCATCGGCGAGTCGGCTGACCAGCGAGACCACTCCGGGCGGCTGCCGGCTCGCGTGCCGGTCGGCGCTCAGCACGTAGTAGATCTGCTCCAGCGAGGGCGGGCCCACGGCGACCGTGCGCAGCGCCGCCTGGCCGGGCGTCGCCTGGCCGGTGCGGACCAGATACGCGGCGGTCATCGAGCCGGTGCGACCGACGCCCGCGCCGCAGTGCACGAAGACCGGACCGCGCGCGTCCGCGACGACGCGCAGGAACCGGTCGACCTGGCGGCCGTCGGGAGTCTGGCCGTCGCGGATCGGCATGCGGACGACGTGCAGCCCGGCGCGCTTCGGCTGGGCGAGCGCCGCGGTGCTCAGGTCTTCCGCGCGCAGGTCCACGACGGTGTGGATGCCGTGTGCGACGAGCGCGCGGTAGCCCGCCTCGCTGGGCGCGGAGCCGCGCCACAGCCGGTCGTCGACCTGCTGGAAGTGCCGGATGCCCGCCAACTCACCGTCGGCCGGGGCGTGTTCACCCGCCCAGGCCGACACCGCGAGCACGCCGAGAGCCGAGGTGAGCCAGAAGACGGTGTAGCCGAGGACGCACAGGCCGACGGTCTTCAGCGCCCGGCGGGCCAGCGGACGGCGCGGCGTGAGCCCGGCACGCGTCCTGGCTCCGGCGGCGCGCACCGCGCCGAACAGGACGGCGGCGCGGGCCCTCGGGGACCCGGGCGGGGACGGCGCGGGGGACGAGGTGGGGGGCGGGGAAGAGGGGACGGAAGACAAGCGGTCACCACCTGATGGGGCACGCACGGGCGCACACCAGCACGGGACGGGGAGGGAACAAAGACGCCTTTCAGGCTACCCGCGCGCGAGCGGCCCCGGGACCTCGCCCGACCGCCCCAGCAGCCCCCATGACCTCGCCACCACGCCCTGGCATCAAGGGAGTTGGCCTCACCCGGATGTCTGGCTCTCGCCGAGGACCCGCGCGCGAGTGCGGTGGGCCGTCGCGTCGGTCAGGCAGCCGCTGAGGCGCATCACGTCGTGCTCGGACAGGGCGGGGCGGATGACTCCGGCCCAGACGTCCGTGTCGAGGCGGGTCAGCGGGGCCCGCACGTTGAGGACGGCGGTCGAGCGGCGGCACCGCTCCCACAGCTCGCGGGCGGCCAGGGCGCGGGCGTTCGCGTCGTCGCTGCCGTGCACCTCGACCTGGTAGACGAGGGTGGTCGCGGCCGAGCCCGACGCCTTGCCCGGGCGGGTCTGCGTGGCGTCGGACAGCGTGTCCACCAGGAGGGCGAGGAGCAGTCCGCACGCCGCGACCACGACGGTCGCCAGGAGCGTCCGCGCGGTGCGGGGGCGCGGCACGGCGGGCCTGCCCTCCAACTCCGGGGCCCTGCCGAGGAGTTCGGGCGGCGGAGCGGTCAGTGCCGTCAGGCGCCCGGCGAGCCTGCGCTCCGCCCCGGGCCGGGCGGTGGCCGTCGAGATCCGCTGGACGACCCAGGCGACCCCGGACAGCAGCACCCCGGCCGCCATCAGGACGGGCACGAAGACGTACGTGCGGTGGGCGCCGTCGGGGGCGCGCGGCTCCAGCCAGCGGAACCGCGCGTCCGGTTCCGCGCCGGACTCCCGCAGCCGCCGCCACACCTCCTCGGTGCGCTCCCCCGTGTCGGCGATCCGGCGTTCCAGGCGGCCGATGCGGCTCAGGAGCACCGCGCAGACGAGCAGGCCCTCGACGACCAGGAGCAGCACGCCGCAGATGAGGGCGCGCTGCCACTCCCAGCGGGTGAGGTAGACGACGCTGTAGGTGGCGGCCGCGGCGGCGGTGAGGCCGCCGAAGAGATAGCTCACGTACTTCATGACGCCATGCCCTCCCGGTAGTCGGGGCAGTCGGGCGGGACGGCTCCGCGCGCGTCCCCGTCGCGGGAGCACGGCGGCACGTCGGATCCGGCACCGGCCCTGGACGCTCCCGCGCCGCGCTCGGCGACTTCCCCGCCGACGGCCTCGACGCCGCCCGGCCGGGCCGCCTCCGCCCCGGCCGCACCCGCCACGCCCGCCTCGGTGTCCGGGGGCTCCGCCACGGCCGCCACCCGCACCACCTCCACCTCGCCCGTCCCCCCGTCCACGGAGAGCCGCGTCCCCTCCGGGAAGCGGCCCTGCGCGTCGGGGACGCCCACCGCCGTGGGCACCCGGTACTCGCGGGCGAGGACGGCGAGGTGGGACAGGACGCTGCCGGTCTCGGCGACCAGGCCGGTGAGTCCGGGCAGCAGCGGCGCGAAGGCCGGGTCGAGGGTGCGGACGACCAGGACCGGGTGCCGGGGCGGCGTGCCCGTGCCGTGCCAGGCGGCGCCCGAGCCGAAGCCGCCGCCCGCGCCCTGGCCGGGGCTCTCCTTGCGGCGCCCGCCCGGTTCGGGCACGGGGCATCCCGCGGCGAGGCGGAAGGCTGCGGGCAGGGCGGGGCGGTGCGGGCGGGGCAGCCGTTCGGGCAGGTCGGCGGGGAGGCCCGCGCCGTCGCTCGCGGCCGTCAGCTCGGTCCAGCGCAGCAGGGCGACGCGGCACGGGTCGTCGATGAGTCCGGCCGCCGTGAAGCGCTGGGCTATCTCGTGCACCATGGCGGCCTGCATCTCCTGCACCCAGCGCACACGCAGGCGCAGGCCCTCACGCGCGGGAAGGGCCGCCGTGCCGCGCGGCACCCCGGCCCACGCGGTGCGCGCGGGCAGCGGCGGGCGCGGGCCGAGCGAGGGCGGCAGCAGGGAAAGGAGCACCGGGTGTCGGGCGACCAGGCGCGCGTCGTCGGGTTCGGCGGCGCGCGCCTCGGACAGGACGGCCAGCGCCTCGCCGGCCGCGGTGGCACCCGAGCCCTGCGCCAACAGGGCTCCGGCCAGGGACTCCTGGGCGTGGAGCGAGGCCAGGACCGTACGGCCCCAGGACACGGCGGCGAACAGCCGTCCGCTCAACATCGCCTCGGGGGGCGGCAGTTCGCTCAAGTACCGGTCCACGTCGGCCATGAGGTCGACGGCGAGCATCGGCAGGGCGGCGCGCAGGCGCCCGGTCCGCCAGGCCGCGGCGGCGCGGCGGGCGCCCGGGGCGGGGTTGAGGAAGGCGAGGACGGGGCGGCGGGAACGGGCCGCGCCGAGGAGGCGCAGGTCGGCGGCGGCACGCCCGTCGACGGTGGTGACGACGGGGAGTCGGCGCAGCTGCCCGCGCGGGGCCGAGCCCGTGAGGTCGAGGGCCAGCGTCAGGCCGTACGACATGGGGGCGAGCCACAGGTCCTCCTCCAGCGGCTGTACGACGTCGGGGAAGGTCTCGGCCACCGGGCCGGGGCCGAGCAGGCGGGCGCCGGGGGGCGGGGCCGAGGGCATCGCGGTGATGGGGCGGGTCTGGAACAGCCACAGCCGGTCGTCGCCGTCGAAGCCGAACTCGATGTCCTGCGGGCCGCCGAACTCCCGCTGGGCCAGGCGCGCGAGACGCACCAGACGGCGCAGTCGGCCGTGGTCGAGGAGGCGGGTGCCGCGCGGTTCGGCGGGTTCGGTGCGGACCAGGCGGGCGTGCCGGGTGAGGTGGTAGCGGACGCCGTCGGCGCTGCCGTCGACCAGTCGGTCGGGGCCGCCGGGCACGGCGCTGACGAGCACCCGGTCGTACCGCCCCGTGAGCGGGTCCGCGCCGAACATCACGCCGCCGACGACGGCGCGCACCATGGGCTGCACGAGGACGGCCATGTCCGCGCGGGCGGCGCCGTCGCCGCCGCGGTCCGGCACGTGCCGTACGGGGACGCGGCGCGCGGAGCGCAGCACCCGCCGCACGGCGTCGGTGAACGCGTCCCAGCCGTGCACGTCGAGGACCGTCTCGAACAGGCCCGCCAGGGACGACTCGGCGCCGTCCTCGTGCGCGGACGAGGACCGCACGACCAGTGGTCGCGCACCTTCTTCGCTCAACTCGCTCCAGGCGCGCCGCAGTTCGCTCTCGCCCCGGTGCGCTTCGGCGGTGTCTCCCGCGGTCGCCACGACGAAGCCGGGCAGCACCGGCAGCCCCGCTCCCGCGGCCCGCGCCAGATGTGCCGCCTTCGCCCCCGCGATCCGGACGTCCCGTGCCCGCCGGGCATCCAGAGCGACCACCGCGAGCCGGTCCCCGTCGACCCCGATCATGGTCAACCTCCTCCGGCAGCCGGGCTGAAAACGGTCCAGCCCTTAGCACGGACGCCTGTCGTCACACCGAAGTTGACTTCACGGACACGTGAATCGAGCCGAATCACCTCTTCGGCGCCTTTCCTCGCCGAATCAGCGTCAAATCAGTGTCAAATCAGCGTGACATCACTGCCGTTCAGGGCTTTTCGGCGTCCCGGAGGTGGTCGAGCACGAGGCGCCCGCGCGGTGACAGGCGGTAGCCGACGTCGAGGCTCTCGGTCAGGCCGCGCTCCTTCAGCTTGCGCACGTCCGCCTTGAAGCGGAGCGTCTCGCGGCCCGCCCGCGCGGCCAGGTCGGCGGCGCGGACGGCGGGGTGCGCGGCGATGAGTTCGAGGGTGGCGGTGGTCCACGGGCCGTGGCCGCTGCGGGCGTCCATGCGGGCGAGGGCGGTGGTGACGGCGTCCAGGTCGGCCGCGGTCAGGTCCGTGTCCTCGCGCAGGCCGACGCGGGGGTCGGCACCGACGCGGCGGAGGGTGACGCGGTAGAGGGCGCGGTCGGCGCCGGGGCGCTGGTCGGCGAGGAGGCTCGCGCGGTCGGGGTATCCGGCGCGGCGGGCGTCCCGGTCGGTGACGGCGCTCTCCTCGACGGCGTCCACCGCGTCGACGGCGAGTACGCCGACGGCGGTACGCAGCCGGGTGCCGGGCCGGACGGCGGGCCTGACCCAGCGCCGGAACGCCAGGTCGACATCACCGGCGGCGATCCTGGCCAGGGTCTCCTGGGTGAACAGCACGGGCACCTCCGGGGTCGCGCCGAGGACAGTCTCCACCCGCGGGGCCGCGGGCGCACAGCAGAGCGGCCCGGTGACCGCGAAGGTCACCGGGCCGCCTTGTCACTGACAGGTCAGCGCACGCGCTGCAGCTCACGCTCGGGGTCGCTGTACGGCGCGGGTCCGCCGTTCACGTCACCGAGCTGCTTGTGCAGCTTCTCGCCCTCCACGTCCACGTTCGGGAGGATCTTGTTCAGCCAGCGCGGCAGCCACCAGGCGGACTTGCCGAGCAGCGCGAGCACCGCGGGCACGATCGCCATGCGGACCACGAAGGCGTCGAAGAGGACCGCCGAGGCGAGGCCGAAGCCCATCATCTTGATCATGTCGTCGTTCTCCATGATGAAGCCGGAGAAGACGCTGATCATGATGACCGCCGCGGCGGCGACGACGCGACCGCTGTGCGTGAAGCCGGTCACGATGGCCTCGCCCGGGCGGGCCCCGTGGACGTACGCCTCACGCATACGCGTCACGAGGAACACCTCGTAGTCCATCGCCAGACCGAAGACCACACCGATCATGAAGATCGGCATCATGCTCATGATCGGGCCGGGCTGGTCGACACCGAAGACGTCGGCGAGGTGGCCCTGCTGGAAGACCGCCACGACCGCGCCGAGCGCCGCGAGGACCGACAGGAGGAAGCCGAGGGCCGCCTTCAGCGGGACCAGGATGGAGCGGAAGACCAGCATCAGGAGCAGGAAGGCCAGGCCGACGACGAGAGCCAGGTACGGGATCAGGGCGTCGTCGAGGGTCTGCGAGAAGTCGATCGTCATGGCCGTGGAGCCGGTGATCAGGACCTCGGCCCCGGTCTTGGACTCGACGTCGCTGATGTCCGAGCGGATCTTCTTGACCAGCTTCTCGGTGTCGGCGTCGCTCGGGCCGGTCTTCGGCACGGCGGTCATCGTCGCCGTGTTGTCTTCCTTGTTCGGCGCGGCCGGGGTGACGGTGACGACGCCGTCGAACTTCTTGAGCGCGTCGCCGACGTCCTTCGCGGCGGCGCCCGCGCCCTTGCCGTCCTTGTCGACGACGACCGTGAGCGGGCCGTTGAAGCCCTTGCCGAAGGAGTCCGACAGCATGTCGTACGCCTTGCGCTGGGTGGTGTCCGTGGCGAACGTGCCCTCGTCGGGCAGGCCGAGCTCCAGCTTGGCGGCCGGGGCCGCGATGGCACCGAGGCCGACGACGGCGAAGAGCAGCACGATCAGCGGGCGGCGCAGCACGAACCGGGCCCAGCGGGTGCCGAGCTTCGGCTTGCCGTGCGCGTCGGCGTGCGGCGTGCCGAACGGCTTCTTGCGGTCCTTGCGGCGCAACACCTTGCGGCGGCCGAAGCCGAGCAGCGCCGGGATCAGGGTGAGCGCGATCAGCACGGCGATGACGACCGTGCCGGCCGCGGCCATGCCCATCTTGGTGAGCAGCGGGATGTTGACGACCATGAGGCCGGCGAGCGCGATGACGACGGTGAGTCCGGCGAAGACGACGGCGGAGCCGGCGGTTCCGACGGCGCGGCCCACCGCGTCCTCGGGTTCGCGTCCTTCGGCTATCTCGGCTCGGTAGCGGGACACGATGAACAGCGCGTAGTCGATGCCGACCGCGAGACCGATCATCATGGCGAGCGTCGAGGTGGTGCTGGACAGCTCGAGGGTGCTGGCGAGCGCCGTGATGCTGGAGATGCCGATGCCCACGCCGATGAGGGCGGTGAGAATGGGCATGCCCGCGGCGATCATCGAGCCGAAGGTGATGAGCAGGACCACCGCGGAGACGCCGATGCCGATCAGCTCGGCGCTGCCGCCCATGGACTGCTCGCTCGGAACGGCGTCACCGCCCGCCTCGACGGTCAGGCCGTCCTTGCGCGTGTCCTTCAGAAGCTTTTCGAGGGCTTCCTTGTTCTTGTCACTCAGCTCGGTGCCGGTGACCTTGTAGGACACGGTCGCGTAGACGGTGGTCTTGTCCTTGCTGACGGCCCCCGCCTTGAACGGGTCGTCGACCTTGGAGACCTTCGGGCCCTTGCCCAGGTCGGCGACGAGCTTGTCGACCCTGGCCTTGTTCTCCCCGGCGGTGATCTTCTCGCCGTCCGGGGCGCGGACCACCACGCGGGCGGTGGCACCGTCGGACTTGCTCTGCGGGAAGCGCTCGTCGAGCAGGTCGAAGGCCTTCTGCGACTCCGTGCCCGGCATGGAGAACGTGTCGGCGGGTGCTGCGGGGGCTGCCGAGGCGGCGAAGCCGGCGCCTACGAAGAGCAGCACCCATATGAGTGCCATCCACCAGCGCCGTCTGAACGCAAGACGGCCCAGCTTGTAGAGGAACGTAGCCACGGCGAAAGAGACCCCCGTCGGGATTGGCAGGCAAGGGTGACCATCCGGCGGCACGTTGATGCTCGTCGGTACAGGTCTTCAGGATCCCCTCCATCGTGCCGTCCGGTTGGGGCACGGAAGTCAGACTGCGGGCCGGACTATCGGCCCACGACCGGTGTAGTCCTGACAGGGGCAGCTCATCCTCGGGTAGGAGACGCAGATAATCGGTGTAGGTCTCATGTACCAATGCCACCGAATCGGTGTGATCTGCGTCTCTCGGGCGTCAACTTGCCCGCAATATGGCCCAATTCGGTACACAGGCCGCGTCTTTGATCACGGAACCAGGGTGAGACGGATACCCACGGTGCCGCGCACCCCTCGCCGCAGCCTGCTGCCGAGCAGGACCACGATCCCTGAGAACCCGTACTTCCGTGCGATGAGTCTGCGGTAACGCGCAGTCGTCGTCGAGTCACAGATCTCGGCCGTGGCCGGAACCTGATCGCCCGTGGGGTTGCCGCGCACATCGCAGGGACCGACGAGAACGTCCGTCCGACGGCGGATCCGCTTCACCTTCCAGCTGTCCGTGACCGTCCAGATCCCGAGCGCGTCGCCGTCCCGCACCACCCAGACGGGCGTCGGCACCCCCGTGCCGTCCTTGCGGTAGCTGGTGACCAGTACGTACTTGCCGTCGGCGAGGTCATCGAGGCGTGTGGTGTCCATGCCCGGAGTGTAGGTACGGGACCTCCAGGAGCCGTCGATTCACTCGCGGAGAGCGCGGGGAGGGCCCAGCGAGGGCGTGGGGAGCGTGCGCGGAGCAAAGCCTCCGGAATGCGCCCCACGCGCTCCGTGTGTCCTTCTTCGCGCCGGTCGCTTCGGCGTCATCTTGACGCCATGGCAACGGAGTTGGAGGACGGGAGTGCCCCGAGATCGTCTCGATTGACCGGGTGAGCGACGGCTCCGGTGTTGCTATCGTCACGGAGTCAGACCGGGGGGTAGCAGTCTTGGGGGATCATCTGTGCCGAAGTTTCGCCGTGTCGGCGCCTGGCTCATCGACTTCGCTTTGGTGGTGGCGGCGGCCTGGGGGCTCGCGGTCCTGACCTTCAACCGCATCTCGGCGCTCATCACCGATGTGCCCGAGCTGGTGACCAAGGGAAGCTGGCACTTCGTCAAGTCCGGGGGCGACGCCCAGGGAGCGGCCGGCAAGATGGTCGACTCGCTGTGGAAGGACGCCGTCGGCTACATCCAGCAGGGCTTCCTCGCCCTGGTCGTGCTCACGTTCCTCTACCAGTGGCTCACGCTCAACTTCACCGGCCGGACCCTGGGCAAGGCCCTGATGGGGCTGCGCGTCACCCCGCGCACACCGTCGCGCACGGCGCTGCGGGCGGCCGTCACCACCTCGGCCGACGTCGCGGTGTACGCCCTGGCCTGCTGCATGCTGGTGCAGGGCTGGCTCTTCCTGTCCGTCCTGTGCTGGATCGCGGCGGTCGCCCTGTTCCTGCTGAACGTGCTCCCGGTGCTCTCGCGTTCCTCCCGCTCGCTCGCGGACCGGGTCGCCGGTACGTCGGTGGACTCCCCCGGATTCACCGGGCTGCCCTCCGCCCGGCGCGCGCCCGAGCAGCCGCAACCGGACCTCACACGGAGCTGGTGACGGCGGTGGCGTCGGCCCGGGCGGGCCGACGCCACACCGTGTCGCGGGCGCCGGGCCGCCCGCTGCTCCGGGCCCGGGTGCCCGACGCCTACCGGGCGGTGGCCCCGCCCTTCCCGCGCAGCACCTCGATCACGCTCGCGTAGCTGTCCCCGCCGTGGCCCAGCGCCTTCGCCCGTTCCATGCTCGCCTTGAGCAGCTCGGGCAGCGCGTTGTCGACGCCCCGGTCGGCCGCGGCGTGGATGAGGTGGTCGATGGTCGCGATCTGCACGTCGACGGTCGCGTCGTCGCCCGGGTAGTCGCCCTCGTCGATCTGCGCCGCGTACCGCGTGAGGAAGCCGCTCACCGCGCCGCCGAGCCAGCGGTTCGCGAGCACGGTGTAGTCCGCGGCGGCCACCTTGTCGGCGCCGACGAGCGCCGTGCCGTGCAGCCAGCCGTTGAAGGTGGCCCACATCAGGCCGAGGAGCGCGGCGTCGTACAGCGAGGCGACCGCCGGGTCCGTGCCCAGGAACAGCGCGTCGCCGAGGACGTCCAGGGTCTCCTTGTGCGCGGTGAAGGTGTCCTGCGAACCGCTGTAGAGGAACATCATGTCCGGGCTGCCGACGCCGGGCGGCGTGGTCATGATGGCGCCGTCGAGGTAGGTGGCACCCCGCGCCTCGGCCCAGTCCCTGAAGTCGCGGGCCTGCTCCGGCGATCCGGAGGTCACGTTCACCAGGGCGCGGCCCGCGAGCCGGTCGGCGACCGGGTCGAGCACGGTGTGCAGCGCGTCGTAGTCGAGGACGCAGGCGATCACCAACTCGGCGGCGGTCACCGCCTCCCCGGGCGTCGCCGCGACCGTCGCGCCGCGCTCGGCGAGGGCCTTGGCCTTCTCGGGCGAACGGTTCCAGACGGTGGTCGGGTGGCCGCGCTCCAGGAAGGCGGCGGCCAGGGCCGTGCCCATGTTGCCGAGTCCGATGACGGTCACGGGGGCGCGTCGTTCTGCGCTCATTGCGTCGTAACTCCTAGAAGATCCGCCTTCGGGCGGCTGATCACGTTGATCACGTACGGACCACCTTCGCAGCGCGCCGGGGGCCACGACAGTGACGGTGGTGACGGTGGTCACCAAATTCCTGCCAGCCCGGCGGGCGTCGTATCCTCGCCCGCATGAGCGCTGGTTCCGTCGCGGTGGTCGTGACCGAGGAGATCGGGGTCCCGTCGTGGGACCTGTACGAACTGAGCATCCCGTGCACGGTGTTCGGCAAGCCCCAGCCGGATCTGGCCGACTCCTGGTACGACCTGTGGCTCTGCGGCATCGGCGGCGAGGAGGACGGCGCCGCCGCGCGGTCCGGCTTCTCGCTGCGCACTCCGTACGGGCTCGACGACCTCGTGCGCGCGGACACCGTCATCGTGCCGTCGGTGCCCGACGCCTGCGTCGAGGAGGGCGCGCCGCTGCCGCCGGGCCTCGTCGCCGCGCTGCGCCGCGCCCACGCGGCGGGCGCCCGCATGGTGTCGCTGTGCACCGGCGCCTTCGCGCTCGCCGAGGCGGGCATCCTCGACGGCCGCAGGGCCACCGCGCACTGGATGCACACGGCCCAGCTCGCCGCCCGCCATCCGCGGGTGGAGGTCGACGACTCGGTCCTGTACGTGGACGACGGCGACGTCCTGACCAGCGCGGGCCTGACCGCGGGCCTCGACCTGTGCCTGCATCTCGTACGCCGTGACCTCGGCGCGCACGTCGCCAACCAGCTCGCCCGCCGCATGGTGGTGCCCGCCCACCGGCCGGGCGGACAGGCCCAGTTCGTCGATCTGTCGGTGCCCGCCACGGACGACGCGGGGCTGAGCCCGGTCCTGGAGTGGGCCCGGGAGCGGCTCGACCAGCCTTTGACGGTGACGGATCTGGCGCGCCGCGCGGCGATGAGCCCGCGCACCTTCTACCGCCGCCTCCAGGCAGCCACCGGCACGACCCCGCTCCAGTGGCTCCTCAACCAGCGCCTCGCCCGCGCCCAGAGCCTCCTGGAGTCCACCGGTCTTCCCGTCGAGAAGGTCGGCGAACTCAGCGGTCTCGGCACGGCGAACAACCTCCGCCACCACTTCCTCAAGCAGGTCGGGGTGTCCCCCAGCGACTACCGCCGCGCCTTCCCGCAGCCGGACTTCGCATCCGTCGCGAAACCCGCTCCGGCGGCGCCCCCGATACCCGCCTGACGGCGTTCGACGGGGCCCCACGGCGACGGACGGGCACGGTCCGGGGTCCCCCCTCCCACACCCCGCCCGCTCCCCGCACAAGCCCGCCCACGCACCCGCGCCACCCCATCTGACCTGGGCTTTCATGCGTACCGTCGATATTCTTGGCCCCTCGCGAAAGGGGTTCGGATGGACCGGAACATACGCACCGTGGACGACGTACTGAAGCTCCTCGACGGGCTGTTCGCGCCGGGGGCCGACCGCTGGACGGCGGACGCGGCCGACTGGTGGGACGGCTTCTACACCGACCGGTCCAAGCCGGTGCCGTTCTTCGTGGCGAAGCCCGACGCGAGCCTCGCCTCGTACGTCGAACGCGGCCTGATCCGGCCGGGTCGCGCCCTCGACCTGGGGTGCGGCCCGGGCCGCAACGCACTGCACCTGGCCGCGCTCGGCTTCGAGGTGGACGCCGTCGACGTCTCGCCCGCCGCACTCGCCTGGGCCGGGGAGCGCGCCCGCGAGGCCGGGGCCGGGATCCGCTTCCACCTCGGCGACGCGTTCGCCCTCGACCCTGCCACGCTCGGCGGACCGTACGACCTGGTCTACGACTCGGGCTGCTTCCACCATCTGCCGCCGCACCGCCGCGTCAGCTACCTCGCCCTGCTGGACCGCGCCCTCGCGCCCGGCGGCCACTTCGGCCTCACCTGCTTCGCCGCGGGCGGCATGGGTTCCGAACTCCCCGACGCGGACCTCTACGGCGGCTCCGGACTCCAGGGCGGCCTCGCCTACACCGCGGAATCGCTCCGCTGGATCTTCTCCGACCTCACGGAGGTCGAACTGCGCCGCATGCGCGACGAGCCGCCCGAGTCCGCGCACTTCGGCGAGGCGTTCCTCTGGACGGGGCTGTTCCGCAGGGACGCGCCGGACGCCTCCGCGTAGGGCGCCGCCGCCTACGGCACGTCGGTCTCGGCCTCGTCGTGGTCGCCGGTGCCGCCCCCGCCGACGCCGCGGCTGCGCGCGAACAGGGTCGTCCCGGCGACTACGAGCCCGATGGCCACGAGCTTCGCCGCACCGTGCAGCACCGCCAAGTGGCCCTCGACATCGAACCCGCCGAGGAAGAGGACGAGCGCGCCGCCGACGCCGAGCAGGACGAGGACGACCCCGCCGACCGCACCGAGACCGGCCCACCACGGCGCGTCGAGCGCGGTGTTCGCCCCGTCGGCCCCGTTCACCGCGTCGGCCGTCTTTCCCTTGTCGGACACGTTCCGCCTCTCCCCCGGGCCTGCTTGATCGTTTCCCCGGACGCCGACGGTAGCGCCTGCGCGGCGATCGGGAAAGTTGCTGTACCTACTAGTGTGTACAGTACGTGTGGAGCGGGGCCGACACCCCCGCGCCCCAGGGACCAGCGAAGGGAACACTTCCATGCCTTTTGTCCGCATCGACGCCCTGGAGGCCGGCCCCGACCGCCTCGACGCCCTCGGCCGGGCCGTGCACGACGCGCTCGTGGAGGCCATCGGCATCCCGGCCGACGACCGGTTCCAGGTGCTGAACGGCCACCGCGGCGGGGGCAGCACGCTGCGGTACGACGACTACCTCGGGGTGCGCCGCGACAGCGGCATCGTGTACGTGGCCATCACGATGCGCTCCGGCCGCACCCCCGACCAGAAGCGGGCCCTCTACCGGCGGATCGCCGAACTCGCCCACGAGTACGCCGGAACCGAGCCGCGGAACGTGTTCGTCACCGTGACCGAGAACGCGTCGATCGACTGGTCGCTCGGCGACGGAGAGGCGCAGTACGCACAGGCGCCGCCCCGGAGCGAAGACCCCCTATAGGGCACGCCCGCCCCGTGCGCCCGGCATTCGACCCCTTCGTCATGCTCCCGCGTGACGCGGCCCGCGCGGGGCTTCGCGAGTCGGGACAATGCACCCATGCCTGACGACTGGAAGCGGCAGATCGACGCGCTGCACAGCGACTTGGTCCGCCGTGACGACCCGGCCGCATGGGTCAGCGAGGCCGACGCGGTGGACGCTTCGTACCTGTACCCACAACTGGCGGTGCGCGGGCCGGTCTTCGGGCTCGCCGCCCGCGGGACCGGCGCCGGGGAACCCTGGCGGCTGCTCGGGGACGTCACCGACGGCACCCCCCAGCAGGCCCGGGACGGCCTCAACTCCCTGCTGTGGTTCAAGGCGAAGGACGACACCGAGGACCGCGAGCAGCGGCGCGCGCTGCTCGCGGCCGTGTCCCGGCTCGAACGCGAGCCGGTCAACGAGGTCACCGTGCTCGGCACCCGCTACCGGGTCGTCCGCGGCGACGAGTTCGCCCGCGCGGGCGAGGACGGCCTCGAACCGCCCCGGCCCACCGACCCCGAACCGGCCGACGCCTCCTGGGAGGACCGGCCGGGCCCGCCCTCGCAGGACGTCGGCTTCACCCTCGGCCCGAACAGCACCGAAGGCCTGATGGCGGGGGCGCTGCGCATCGCCCTGCGCGGCTTCACCTACTCCGGCGGCCACCTCCCCGCCGCCTTGCGCGAGGACTCCGAGCGGGCCGCCCGGGACTATCCGGAGGTCGTCCTGCTCCCGGTCAGCTTCGGCGTCGCGGAACGCCGGGGCGAGCGGTGGCGGCCGCGCGGCGCCCTCATGCCCACCCCGCACGACGCCCGCAGGCTCCTCGTCCACGGCATGACCGAGCTGTGGCCGCTCCTGTACGACTTCGACGCCATGGAACGCGCCGAGTTCCTCAGCGCCGCCCAGGAGTTCAAGACCGCGGGCCGCGCCAACCAGGTCGTCGTGCGCGACCGCTGCTTCCGCATCTGCCGAGTGGAACGGATGGTGAGGGTCGGCGCCGACGGACCCGAGTCCGCCCGACCCTCGGACATGGAGACGACGGAGCCGATGAAGCTGCACCCGACGATGGACGAGGACGGGGTCATCCACTACGAGGACTGAGGACGGGGTCATCCACTACGAGGACTGACGGCCGACGCGTCCGCCTCCGCCTCCGCCTTCTACGGCAAACCATCACAAAGCAGCACCATCACCGCACCGGCACCGGACTGCCCCCGCGCCGCCCCGCGTCCGGGCGACCGGACATCTGTGTGTACGTGGCATCGGTGCGGGGTAGCGCTTCGGGCGCCGACCGAACCGCTACCCCGGGTTGCGGCACTTGCCCCGCTTCTGGTTCCGTCGCGCGGGCGACCACTTGAACCGCGGCCCGACCGCCTAGCTGCTCGACGGAGTGCTGATGACCACCGAATCGAACCCCACCGCCCACCGTCCCGGTGGCAACTCGGCCGCTCCCACGCCCCGTTGGCTGCGCCGCACCCAGCCGCGCCCCGGCGCCCGCACCACCCTGGTGTGCTTCCCGCACGCGGGCGGCACCGCCTCCTTCTTCTCGCCGTGGGCGCGACTCCTTCCGCTGGACGTGGAGCTGGTCGCGGTGCAGTACCCGGGGCGTCAGGACCGGCTCGCGGAGCGGCCGATCGGCACCATGACGGAGCTGGCCGACGCGGTCACGGAGGCACTGCGGGCCGGGGTGCGCGCCGATCGCGAGCTGGTCTTCTTCGGCCACAGCATGGGCGCCGCGCTGGCCTGGGAGACGGCGCTGCGCCTGGAGGCGGGGCCCGGGCCCGCGCCCCGGCAGGTCTTCGTGTCCGGTCGTCAGGGCCCGCGCCGCCAGCGCCCCGGGACGGTGCACCTGCTGCCCGAGGAGCGGCTCGTCGACGAGATCAAGCAGCTCGGCGGCACCGACCCGCAGCTCCTCGACGACCCCGACGTGCGCGAGATGGTGCTGCCCGCGATACGCGCCGACTACCGCCTGATCGAGACGTACCGGCCGGACCTGACGGCGCGGCTGCGCTGCCCCATCGGCGTGTTCACGGGCGACCAGGACATCGAGGTGTCGCCGGAGGACGTGGAGGCGTGGCGGGACGCGGGCAGCGGTGACTTCTCCGCGCTGGTGCTGCCCGGCGATCACTTCTACCTGGCCGACCAGGCGGAGCGCGTCATCTCCTCGATGTTCGCGAGCCGGACCGTCTGAGGCTCGGGTGGCATCCTGGGACGGCCGCGTCTCCCGGACGTCAGCCCGCGAAGGCCGTCCCCGGCAGCCCTTGGCCCGCGTCCTGGACCACGAGGACCGAGCCCGCCATCGGGTGCGGGCGGTCCTGACCGGTCCTGGCCGTCGTGACGTACAGGTCCCGCAGGCCCGGGCCGCCGAACGCACACGCGGTGGGGCGCGCCACCGGGAGCCGCAGGACGCGGTCCAGCGTGCCGTCCGGGGTGTAGCGCCGCACCTGCCCGCCGTCCCAGAGCGCCACCCACACACAGCCGTCGGCGTCCACGGTGAGCCCGTCCGGGAAGCCGTCCGAGTCCGCGATCACGGCGAACTCACGGCGTTCGACGGGGCGTTGCCCGTCCATGCGGCAGACGTCGACGCGTCGGGTGGGGCTGTCCACGTAGTACAGGAGGGTGCCGTCGGGGCTCCAGCCGGTGCCGTTGCTGACGGCCACGTCGGGGAAGACCTCGGTCGCCGTGCCGTCCGCGGTGACCCGTGTGAGGGCGCCGCCGCCGGGTGCCTCGTCGTAGCGCATGGTGCCCGCCCACAGCGCGCCGTCGGGGGCGACGGCCGCGTCGTTGCCGCGGCGACCGGCGACCGGGTCGCGCACCAGCCAGGAGAAGGCGCCGTCCGGGGCGTAGAGCCCGATGCCGTCGCGGAGGTTGACGACGAGGCCGCCGCCGACGCGTGGCTTCGCGGCGCCGACGTGCTGTTCCGTGGCGAGCACCGTGCGGTGGCCGCTCGCCGGGTCGTAGGTGTGGACACGGGAGTTGAGGATGTCCACCCAGATCAGGCGGTCGGCGGCCGGGTCCCAGGTGGGCCCCTCGCCCAGCTCGGCCCACTCGTGCACCGCGACCTCGACGCCCGGCTTCCAGTCCGTCACCGTCTCACCCTTCGCCACTGCTCCGCCTCTCGTCAGGGCCTCGTCCCGGATCGTCCCGGCTCATTCGGGCTCGCTCCGGCTCGTCCAGGCTCGTTGCGGCTCATCCAACCCCTCCGCCCCGTCGGCGGCGAGTACGCGGGCATGCCGGAGACCCGTTCGGCGTGCGAACTCGTGTCGATCGCGGCCTCGTTCATCGATGGTGCGTCGATGAGGGCGGCATCGGCACGGTACTGGGCGCCGTCGTCGTCGGCCAGAGGTCCGGCGTGCGCGACGACGGCGGGTCAGGCGTCGGTGGCGGCACCGACTACGGGCAGGTCGCCGGAGCGGGGGTCCTGCTCGTGGCGGTCGGGGTCGGTGTGCTCAGGGCACGGGGGGCGGGGCGGTGGGACCCCGTCCGGTGGGCGGGGCCCACGCGGCGTATCAGCGTCCGCGTGGTCGGTGCGCCCCGCCTGACACTCGGCGGTGTGGCCGTCGGCGCGCACGCGCGGGCCGACGCGAAGTGACCGGCCACTGCCGGACAGATGCATTCCACCCGGCCGCAGTACGGGCAGACAGGAACCATGGTTGTCATGCGTGTCAATATGCCCTGTCGAAGTCAAGATTCCGTTAGAACCAGGTGAGTATCGGCTAGGACGGGACGACCATTGTCCCTTTGATGTGCGAAGTGCTCTGTGACCTGCGGCGCCGTGAGTGCGGCGGTTCGCCCGGAGCGCAACTCACGCCGCGCTGCCGCCTTTCTCCGTAGGGTGATCATGTGACGGAGATTGGGAGATCGTGTGGCTGAGACCTGGAGCGAGACCGCCGAGGGCGTGCTGCGGCTGCCCTCCGGCCGACTCGTGCGCGGCCGGGGACTCCGGCGCCCGCTGCCCGCGGGGCCCGAGCCGATGTTCGCCGTCCACCTCCAGGGCAAGCCGCCACCCGAAGTGCCGTGGGACGCGCGCTGGTTGCGCTGGCCGGACTTCTGGCTGCCCACGGACCGGATCGCGGCGCGGCGAATCCTCGGCGAGGCCTGGGCGCGCGCCGCCACTGAGCGGGTGGAGATCGCCTGCGGCGGCGGGTACGGACGCACCGGAACGGCGCTCGCCTGCCTGGCCGTGCTCGACGGCGTCCCGGCCGGGGAGGCCGTCGCCTATGTGCGCGCGCACTATCACCGCCGCGCCGTCGAGACTCCCTGGCAGCGGCGCTACGTACGCGACTTCGGCACCGCCACCGCCGACTGACGCGGCGTCGGGACGCTCCGCCGTCAGCGGTTCAGGGCGGCGAGCGTGGCGCCCAGGTCGGTGTCGCGGGGGCGGTTGTGCGGCAGCCTGGCCAGGACGGCGGCCAGGCCGCAGGTGTCCGTGACCGCGGAGAAGACCAGGCCCGCGGCGATGGCGGCCGACAGCCACAGCGCGTAGGGCCACAGCAGGCCGAGGGCCAGGCCGGTCAGGACCAGCGACCCCGCGGCCAGGCGGACTTGGCGCTCCATGGCCCAGGTGGCGCGGGCCGTGCCGCGGGTGCGCTCGACGTCGTATCCGCGCTCGGTCCAGCCGGAGGTGCCGCCGGTGAGCGTCGTGGCGGGGACGCCGTTCCCGGCCAGGGTCGCGCAGGCCCGGGCGGAGCGGTTGCCGGAGGCGCACACCATGAGGAGTTCCCCGCGTGCCGCCGCGGCCCTGAGGGCGGGCAGGGCTTCGGGGAGGCGTTCCAGGGGGATGTTGTGGGCGCCGGGGAGGTGCCCGGAGGCGAATTCGCCGGGGGTGCGGACGTCGACGACGGCCAGTTCGGCCAGGCGGTGGCGGGCCTGGTCGGCGGTGAGCGCGGTGGGGGACGGCACGGGGGTTCCCTTCATCGGATGCCTTGAGGGCGCCTCGGGCGACGCCTTGGGGATGTCTTGGTTGATGCGTGCACCACTCCCGTACGGTACCCATAGGGGTATCCAGATCGGAGTGAGCAGTGGAATTGACGATGGCGGCCGAGGAACTGAAGACGGCGGTCAACCGGCTGCGCCGGGCCCAGGGCCAGATCAACGGCGTGATCAAGATGATCGAGGAGGGGCGGGACTGCGAGGACGTGATCACCCAGCTCGCCGCCGCGTCCCGGGCGTTGGACAAGGCCGGATTCGCCATCATCGCCACCGGCCTCCAGCACTGCCTGACCGACGCGGAGTTGGCCGAAAGTGGTGACCGGGAGCGGATGCGGGCCCGGCTGGAGAAGCTGTTCCTGTCGCTGGCGTAGGACGGCCCCCACGGTCCGCACGGCCCCCGTCACCCCCAGCCGCCGCTCGGGACGATCGCGTCCACTCCCATCGCGGCGGCCACCGCGAGCAGTGCGACGGCGAACGTGCGCCGCAGCGCGGCCCCGGTGAGCCTCGCGGCGAGCCGTTTGCCGTCCCACGCGCCGAGGACCGCCGCGCCGGTGAAGGGCGCGACCACGCCCCAGTCGAGGCCGGTGGTCGTACTGCCGCGGGTGACCAGCGAGGCAACGGAGTTGACGGCGATGACCAGCAGGCTGGTCCCGGTGGCGGCCCGCATCCCGAAGGCGAGGACGGTGACGAGGGCCGGTACGACGAGGAATCCGCCGCCGACGCCGAGCAGCCCGGTCAGCGCGCCGAGCCCGGCACCGGCACCGGCCGCCCGCGCCGGCCGCGCGGCTCCTGCCCCCGCGTGCGCCAGGTCTCCCGAGCCGCCCTCGCGCTCCGCCCCGCCGCCACGCCCGCGCTCGGCCCCGTCCGCACGCCGCCCCACCCGCAGCATCAGCACCCCCGCGACCCCCGCCACGGCGGCGAACGCCGCCGTCAGCACCGGCTGGGGCAGCCTGCCCGCAACCGCCCCGGCCCCGGCGGCGGGCAGGATCCCCGTCGCCGCGAACAGCGCGCCCGCCCGCCAGCGCACCTGCCCGGAGCGGGCGTGGGCGTACAGGGCCGTGGCCGAGGTGACGGCGACGATCAGCAGGCTCGCGGTGGTGGCGGCGGCCGGGGTGAAGCCCAGGAGGTAGATGAGCGCGGGGACGGCGAGCATGCTGCCGCCCCCGCCGAGCGCGCCGAGGGCGAGGCCCACCACGGCCCCGGCGACCAGGGCGAGGACGAGCGGGCTCACGCGCGGGTACAGGCGTGGCCGTCGTGGACGGGCAGTCCGGCCCGGGCCAGCGCGTCCTCGGCGAACACGTCGTCGACCACGACGACCGCGCGCCCGGCGGCGGCGAGGAGCGACGCCCCGATCGCCGCGCGCAGCCCGCTGCCGCAGTGCACCCACACCTCGCCGTCCGGCACGTCGCCGCGGCGGCCGTGGAGTTCGTGGAGCGGCACGTGCGCGGAGCCCTCGATGTGGGCGTCCGTACGCTCCGAGGCGCGGCGCACGTCGAGGACCACCACGTCGTCCCGTTCCTTGCGGGCCGCGGCCAGGTCGGCGAACGTCGCCCGGGGAAAGGACCCGAGGGGCTCCCCCGCACGCACCCAGCGGCCGGGGTCGCCCGTCGCGCCCGCCGCCGGACGGTCGATGCCCACGCGCACCAACTCCCGCTGGGCGTCGGCCAGCTGGCGGGGCGACTCCGCGAGCAGCGTGACCGGGGTGCCCCACGGGATCAGCCACGCCAGGTAGGTGGCGAGCTTGCCCTCGGCCTCGAAGTTGAAGGACCCGACGACGTGCCCGGCGGCGAACGCCACCCGGCCGCGCAGGTCCACCACCCACTCCCCGGCGGCGAGGCGCGCGGCGATCTCCGCGGCGTCGGCGGGTGCGGGCGGGGTCAGGTCGACGGGCGCGGGACCCACCGCGTTGGCCGGGCCCATGTGGGCGTAGTACGCGGGCACGTCGTCGAGACCGGCGAGCAGCTCGGCGACGAAGGTGTCCTCGTCCTGGGTGAGGGCCGGGTTGGCCGTGCGCTCCGCGCCGATGGTGGTCGCAGTGCCCTCGGACCGCGTCGCCGAGCAGAAGCTGCCGAAGCCGTGCGTGGGCAGCACGCGCACCGCGTCGTCCAGTTCCCCGGCGAGGCGGTGCGCCGAGGCGTGCTGGGCGCGGGCCAGCGGCTCGGTGAGGCAGGGCTCGACCAGGTCGGGGCGGCCCACCGTGCCGATGAGCAGGGAGCCGCCGGTGAACGCGGCGGTCGCGCGGCCGCCGACCGTCAGTACGTACGACAGGTGGTGCGGGGTGTGGCCGGGCGTGGCGACCGCGCGCAGCGCCACGGCCTTGTCCGGCCGCGACGCCCTGCCCGCCCCGTCCGCCTCGTGTGCCTCATTCGTCCCGTCTGCCCCGCCCGCCTCGTCCACGCACACCACGTCGCCGTCCACGACCGGCTCGTGGGGGAACGACACCGGGGCCCCGGCGGGCACCAAATACCGCGCGCCCGTCACGCGGGCCAGCTCCAGGCCGCCGCTCACGTAGTCGTTGTGGACGTGCGTCTCCGCGACGTACGCGATCCGCACCCCGCGCCGGGCCGCCAGCGCGATGACCCGGTCGATGTCGCGCGGCGGGTCGACGGCCACAGCGGTGTCCGGGCCTCCGGCCAGATAGCTGCGGTTCCCGAGGCCCTTGAGTTCGAGGGTGTCGACGAAGAACACGACTGTCACTCCTTTTCCGCGTCCGCCCTTCCCGGGCTCCGCTCCAGCCCGTCCGGGTGCCGCTTCCACCCGTCCGGGACCGCAATCCGGGGCCATTACCCCCGGGGGTATTCACTCCTTACCTCCCACCATACCCAGGGGGGTATTTTCGACTGCGTCCGGGTGGGCACGATGGCCGGTATTGGACCGGGCAGCCCCAGGAGGAACGACGCGCATGAGTGCCGACGACGTGCTGACGAACTGGGCGGGGAACATCGCCTTCACCGCCCGTGAGCTGCGCCGCCCCGGCTCGCTGGAGGAGCTGCGGGCGCTGCTGACCGGCTCCCGGCAGGTACGGGTGCTCGGCAGCGGGCACTCCTTCAACCGGATCGCCGACACCGACGACCCGGACGGCACGCTCGTCTCCCTGGCCGGGCTCCCGCCCACCGTGGACGTCGACACGGCGGCGCGCACGGTGCGGGTCGCGGGCGGTGTCCGGTACGGGGAACTGGCCCGCCGTGTGCACGCGGCCGGGCTCGCGCTGCCCAACATGGCCTCGCTCCCCCACATCTCGGTCGCGGGTTCGGTGGCGACGGGTACCCACGGCTCGGGGAACTCAACTCCGCCCCTGTCGTCGTCGGTGTGCGCGGTGGAGCTGATGACGGCGGACGGCGGGCTCGTCACCCTGCGCCGCGGGGACGCCGGGTTCGACGGGGCCGTGGTCTCGATCGGCGCGCTCGGCGTGGTGACGGCGCTGACCCTCGACCTGGAGCCCGCGTACGAGGTGGCCCAGCACGTCTTCGTGGACCTCCCGCTGGCGGGGCTCGACTTCGACGCGGTGACGTCGGCGGCGTACAGCGTCAGCCTCTTCACCGACTGGCGCGGTCCGCGCTTCACGACCGTGTGCCTCAAGCAGCGGGCGGGACACGGAGTCGACTTCCCGTGGGCCGCCCCGGCCGCCGAACCGCGTCACCCCGTTCCCGGCGCGTCCGCGGCCAACTGCACCCGGCAGCTGGGCGTCCCTGGCCCGTGGCACGACCGACTGCCGCATTTCCGCGCCGACTTCACACCCAGCAGCGGCGCGGAGCTGCAGTCGGAGTATCTGCTGCCGCGCGCCGACGCGCTGTCCGCGCTGGAGGCGCTCGACGCCGTCCGGGAGGCGATCGCGCCGGTCCTCCAGGTCTGCGAGGTCCGCACGGTCGCGGCGGACACCCAGTGGCTCAGCCCCACCTACGAGCGCGACTCGGTGGCGTTCCACTTCACGTGGTCGCCGGACCCGGCCGCCGTCCTGCCGGTGATCGCCCGCACCGAGGAGGCCCTGGCCCCGTTCGCGCCCCGCCCGCACTGGGGCAAGGTCTTCCGTACCCCTCCGGCACGCCTGCGCGAGGTCCACCCGCGCCTCGCGGACTTCGCGGCGCTCGCCGCGCGGCTCGACCCGGCCGGGACGTTCCGCAACGCCTTCGTGCGGAGCGTCCTCGGCCGGGACTGAGCGGAGGCCGTCAGCCGCGCCGGAACACCGCGACGGTCCGCGCCGGGACCCGGAAGGTCCCCGAACCCTTCGCGTACGCGGCCGACTTGACCACGGGGTCGGCTCCGCGCGCCTGCGTGGGATGCAGCGCGTACGCGTTCCCCTTCAGGGCCTCGACGTGCTGGGTCTGCTCCTGCGGAGTCGCGTTGAAGACGACCACGAGGGAGCCGAGGCGCATGGTGATGACGCCGGGCTTCTCCCCCGGGGTGCCGGACACCGGGAAGGACAGCTCCCTCTGGACCCGCTCTCCGGTCGCGAGGGAGAACTCCGGCTCGGTGGCGCGCAGCCGCAGCAGATCACGGTACGCGGCTCCGGCACCGCGGATGTCCGCGCAGCCCGGGGCGAGCGCGGGGTCCGCCAACAGGGGCTTGGCGTAGGACCACTTGGGCTTGTTGTCGGCGGCGGGCGGCAGGCCCCGGCCGAAGCCGTTGCCGTCGAGGCAGTCCCAGTGGAGGGCGTTGAACCAGTCCCCGCTGTCGTAGGAGTTGCGGTCGAGGGACTTGGAGCGCAGCAGGTCGCTGCCCGCCTGGTACAGCGCCGGGCCCTGCGAGAGGGTCGCCGTGGCCGACGCGAGGACCTGCATCCGGGCCCGGTCGGCCGCCGACACGGAGCGCGGGAGCTTGAAGGCGAGGGCGTCGTACAGCGTCTCGTTGTCGTGGGCGTCGGCGTAGGCGAGGGCGTCGCCGGGTGCGGTCGCGTATCCGGCGGGGGCGCCGTTGTAGTCGACGTCGGCGCCCGTGACCCTGCGGCCGGAGGAGTCGGTGAAGGCGTACCCGGCCAGGTTGCCGGTGAGGCCGACCTTGATCAGGTCCTGGTAGTGCAGGAGGCGGGCCTTCTGCTCGGCGGGCGTGCCGTTGGCCTTGGAGGTGTTGGGGTCGGTGTACAGGCCGCTGGCGAAGCCCTGGACGCCGGGGTCATCGTCGAAGGGGCCGCCGCCGCGCACGGCGTCGCGGGCCCGGTCGGAGAAGGTGGCGATGCCGGTGCCCGCCATGTTGCGCTGGGTGGCCTGCTCGAAGCGGGCGTCGTCGGCGACCTCGCCGAAGTTCCAGCCCTCTCCGTAGAGCACGATCTTCTTGCCGTCGACGCCGTCCTTCTTCGGAGTGAGGGCGTCCAGGGCCCTGCGGACGGCGAGGACGTTGGCCTTCGGGTGGTGCCCCATCAGGTCGAAGCGGAAGCCGTCGACCTTGTACTTCGTCGCCCAGGTGACGATCGAGTCGACGACGAGCCTGCCCATCATGGCGTTCTCGGGCGCGGTGTTCGCGCAGCAGGTGGAGGTGGCGACGGAGCCGTCGGCGAGCAGCCGCTGGTAGTAGCCGGGCACGATCTTGTCGAGGATCGACCTGTCGGCCTGGCCGCTCGCGACGGTGTGGTTGTAGACGACGTCCATGACGGTGCGCAGCCCGGTGCTGTTCAGTCCTTGCACCATCTTGCGGAACTCGACGGTGCGCCGGGGGCCTTCGGGGTCGGACGCGTAGGAGCCCTCGGGGACGGTGTAGTGCAGCGGGTCGTAGCCCCAGTTGTAGGCGTCCTTGGCGGCGGCCTTGCCCACGCAGGCCTGCTGTTCCTCGGAGTCCGGCGCGAAGGACGCCACGTCGCAGTCCGGCGTGGCCTGTTCGGACTCGCGCTCGGGAACGGTGCCGATGTCGAACGCGGGCAGCAGGTGGACGTAGGACGTGCCGGACCTCGCGAGCTTCCGCAGGTGCCGCATGCCGGCGGACGTCCGGTCCGTGAACGCCAGGTACTTCCCGGGGTGCTCGGCCGTGCGGTCGGCGATGGAGAAGTCCCGGATGTGCAGTTCCTGGATCTGCGCGTCCCGCAGGGGGGTCGCGGGCGGCTTGCGCAGGGTCCGCCAGCCCTTGGGCGCGAGCTCGGGGTCGTCGAGGTCGACGAGGAGACTGCGGGCGGAATCGGTGGTGAGGGCCGTCGCGTAGGGGTCGGTGACCTTGTTGGTGACGACCTTGCGGACGCTCGGCGCCCACACCTTCACGACGTACCGGTACGGCTTGCCGGTCCAGCTCCTCGGCCCGCTCGCGGACCAGACGCCGGAGTCCGCGTCCCTGCGCATGGGCACGGTCCGGCCGCCGATGTCGAGCCGGACGCCCTGGGCGGTGGGCGCCCACACCGCGAGCGACGGCTTGCCGTGGGTGAAGCCGGGGCCGAGCGGGGCCTTGGTGGCGGCGGGGGCGTAGACGTCGTCGAGCACGCCCTGCGTCTGTACGCCGGTGGCGGCCTTCAGGGCGCCGTCCGACGCGCGCTGCACCGCGACGAGCTGGCCGGTGAGGGCAGTCCGGATCCGGTCGCGGTCGCGCGGGTCGACGCGGAAGGCCTGGTACGTCTTCAGGTGCGGGTACTTGGCCCGCTGGGCTTCGGTGAGGCCGCCGGGCACCGGGGCAAGGCGGATGCGGTGGCCGCCGCCGGTGAGCTCGCCGTCCTCGACGGTCATGCCGCCGCGCCGCGCGTACACCAACTCGGTGGCAGCGGAAGCGCGTTCGCCACCCGTGTTCCAGGCGACGGTGTCGCGATCGATCCACTGCGCCTCGGCCTTGCCGAGGTCGGGGGCGGCGGGGGTGGTCGGTCCGGGTGCCGCCGCCGCGCCCGTCAGGGGCACGGCGGCGGCGACCAGGACCAGGCTCACTGCGGCGGCAGTGCGACGTACGAAGCCGGTCACGAGGGTGTGTTCTCCTTCGGTGTGGTCAGCAGTACCTGAGCGACTGCGGTTCGATGGCGCCCCGAAGGGGCGCGGGGAACTGCGCGACCAGCCACAACGGCCCCGCAGACTCACGACGGCCGAGAGTGCACCTCATCCAGCGGAGCACTTCGCACCGGCGTACAGCGCGAGCGCGGTGCCGGGCGCAACGGAAGCCGTGAAGCGGCCGTCACCGCCGACGGTGACGTTCCTGCCGCTCTGCACGTCGCAGTAGGTCCCCTGCGCCAGGGACGTCTGGAAGGTCCGGTCGAGGGTCGCGCCCTCGTGGTTGATCACCACGTACGCCTTGTCACCGCGGCCAAATGCAATGGCATCGTTGCCGTTGTCCCACCAGTTCGTCACGGCGGTGCCTCGGGCGACGTTGCGCAGCTTGACCATGCCCGCGACCTCGGGCCAGGCGTGCTGGCACTTCCAGCCGTCGCTGTAACAGGCGTTGACCTGACCGCCGTTGGGCGGTCCGGCGTCCCGGTCGGTGAACTCGTAGCCGGAGTGCACGTCCGGGGAGCCGTAGGGCCACGCCAGCATGAAGACGTGCGCCAGGGTGTGGTCGGCGCCGTCCTTGTAGGTGAGGGTGTCGCCGCCGCGCTCGGTGTCGTGGTTGGCGACGAACACGGCGGACTTGCCGGACGGCATGTAGCCCCAGCCCTCGCCGTAGTTCTTCAGGTACGCCAGCTTCTCGCTCGTGAACACGCGCTTGAGGTCACGGGCGTAACGGAACTCCTGCACGTCGCCGGTGCCCAGGTACTCGTCCGGCGAGACGGCCTCGCCCGCGCCGAAGATCGCCTCCTGCTTCCAGTAGGCGTTCGGGTCGCTCAGGCGCGACTTGATGTTCTTCAGGTCGCCCGCCGCCATGTGCTTGGCGGCGTCCACGCGGAAGCCGTCGACGCCGAGGGAGAGCAGGTCGTTCATGTAGGCGGCGATGCGGCCGCGTACGTAGTCCTCGCCGGTGTCGAGGTCCGCGAGGCCGACGAGCTCGCACTCCTGGACGTTGGTGCGGTCCTGGTAGTCGGAGATCTGCGCGGTGCAGTTGTCGAGGTCGGGGCGCGAGTAGATGCCCGGGTAGCCGTACTTCGTGTACGAAGTGCCGCCGGTGCCGGTGCCGTCGCCCGCCGCCATGTGGTTGATGACCGTGTCGACGACGACCTTCACGCCCGCCGCGTGACAGGTGTCGACCATGCTCTTGAAGGCGGACCGGTCACCGAGCCGACCCGCGATCTTGTAGCTGACAGGCTGGTACGACGTCCACCACTGCGGGCCCTGGATGTGCTCCTGCGGCGGCGACACCTGGACGTAGCCGTAGCCGTCGGGGCCGAGCCGGTCCGTGCACGCCTTGGCCACCGAGGCGAACTTCCACTCGAAGAGCACGGCGGTGACGTCCTTGGCGCCGGGCGGGGCGGCGGCGGCCTGCGGCGCCCCGCCGACCAGGCTGCCGCCGACCCCGGCGAGCAGGGCGACGGTCGCGGCCCGGGCCTTGCGTCCTGTTGCTGGCTTCCTGCGCGTACGACGTGTCACGGGGGCCTCCTGCGCGGGTGAGGTGGGGGGCCTTCTCCGGCAAGGCGACGTACCCGTCAGGCCGTTGAAGGTTGTTGCAGCAAGATTGCGGCAGTGTTTTCGCCCGTGACCGTACGACCGTCAACCATCACGGTCAACCCTTGGGACGCACCTGGGCCGTCGAGCCTCGTACGACGAGTTCCGGCTGGAACACGAACTCGGTGCGCTGCACGGGATTTCCGTTGATCTCCTCGAGGAGGGCGCCGACGGCGGCCGACGCCATCGCCTGCACGGGCTGGCGCACCGTGGTCAGCGGCGGGTCCGTGAACGCGATGAGTGGCGAGTCGTCGAAGCCCACCACGGAGACGTCGCCGGGCACGGTGAGGCCGCGCTCCCTGGCCGCCCTGACGGCACCGAGCGCCATCATGTCGCTGCCGCACACCACGGCGGTGCAGCCGCGGTCGAGCAGCGCCCCGGCCGCGGCCGCGCCGCCCTCGACGGTGAACAGCGTGCGCCGCACGAACGGTTCGGCCTCCCCCTGTGCCAGGCCGACGTACTCGTGCAGCGCCGCAGCGAACCCCTCCGCCTTGCGCCGCGAGGGGACGTAACGGGTCGGGCCGATGGCCAGGCCGATCCGTTCGTGCCCGAGGTCCACGAGGTGGCGCACCGCCATCCGCACGGCGGCGCGGTCGTCGGCCGAGACGCAGGAGACGGGGATGTGTGCGTTGTAGCCGTTGATGAGGACGAACGGCACGCCGCGGCCCGCGAGTTCGAGGTAGCGCCCGTGGTCTGCGCTCGCGTCGGCGTGCAGCCCGGACAGGAACACGATGCCGCTGACACCGCGTTCCTCCAACTGTTCCACCAGTTCGTCCTCGGTGGCGCCGCCCGGCATCTGGGTGCACAGCATGGGCGTGTAGCCGTGCCCGGCCAGGACCTGCTCCACGACCTGCGCGAAGGCCGGGAAGATCGGGTTGGTCAGCTCGGGGATGACCAGGCCGACCAGGCCCGCGCTGCGGCGCTTGAGCCGCACGGGCCGTTCGTAGCCGAGCACGTCGAGGGCGGCGAGGACGCGCCGCCGGGTCGCGGCGGCAACGCCCGCCTTACCGTTGAGGACACGGCTCGCGGTGGCCTCGCTGACCTCCGCCTGGGCGGCGATGTCCGCGAGCCGCGGGGCGCCCCGTTCGGCGTCCCGCGGCGGGGAGGTCGTCACACCGCCCACCAGACGGTGGTGTCGGCGGGCAGCTCCACCTCACCCCCGGCCACCTCGACGGGGCCGCTCGCGAGCAGCATCCGGCCGGGCACGGCGATCCGTACGGGCGCCCCCGTGGTGTTCGCGGTGCACGCGAACTCCTCCCGCCGGAAGGCGAGGACACCGGCGGGAGCGTCGGTCCACTCCAGGTCGTCGCCCGCGCCGAGACCCGGCTGCGTGCGGCGTGCCCGCAGGGCCGCGCGGTAGAGCTCCAGCGTCGACGTCGGATCGCCGGTCTGCGCCTGGACGCTCAGCTCGCCCCAGCCCGCGGGCTGCGGCAGCCAGCTGCCGCCCGCGCCGAAGCCGTACGAAGGACCGTCGACGGTCCACGGGATCGGCACCCGGCAGCCGTCGCGGAACCCGTCCTGCCCCTGCGCCCGGTGGAACGAGGGGTCCTGGCGGACCTCGTCGGGCAGGTCGGTGACGTCGGGCAGGCCCAGTTCCTCGCCCTGGTAGAGGTACGCGGAGCCGGGCAGGGCCAGCATCAGGAGCGTGGCGGCGCGGGCGCGGCGCAGGCCGAGGGCGCGGTCGCCCGCGGTGCGCAGCTGGGTGCCGAGGCCGGGCGGGTTGGCGAACCGCGTCGCGTGCCGGGTCACGTCGTGGTTGGACAGGACCCAGGTGGCGGGGGCGCCGACGGGGCGCATCGCGGCCAGCGAGCTGTCGATGACCGCGCGCAGCTCGGCGGCGTCCCAATGGGTGCCCAGGTACTGGAAGTTGAAGGCCTGGTGCATCTCGTCGGGGCGGACGTAGTGCGCGGTGCGCTCGACGGTGGGCGTCCAGGCCTCGGCGACCAGAACCCTGTCGCCCGCGTACTCGGCGAGGACGTGGCGCCAGCTGCGGTAGATCTCGTGCACGCCGTCCTGGTCGAAGAACGGCATGGTGTCGTTGCCGAGCAGCTTGAGCTGGTCGTGGTGGCCGATGTCGGGCAGTCCCTCGGCCTTGATCAGGCCGTGGGCGACGTCCACGCGGAAGCCGTCCACGCCCATGTCCAGCCAGAAGCGCAGGATGGAGCGGAACTCGTCGCGGACGGCGGGGTGTTCCCAGTTGAAGTCGGGCTGCTCGGGCGCGAACAGGTGCAGGTACCAGTCGCCGGGGGTGCCGTCGGGGTCGGTGGTGCGGGTCCAGGCCGGGCCGCCGAAGACGGACTCCCAGTCGTTGGGCGGCAGTTCGCCGTCGGAGCCCTTGCCGGGGCGGAAGTGGTAGCGCTCCCGCAGGGGCGAGCCGGGGCCGTCCGCGAGGGCGCGGCGGAACCAGTCGTGGCGGTCGGACGAGTGGTTGGGCACCAGGTCCACGATGATGCGCAGGCCCAGGGCGTGCGCGTCCCGGATCACCGCGTCGGCGTCGTGGAGGGTGCCGAACATGGGGTCGATGGCGCGGTAGTCGGCGACGTCGTAGCCCGCGTCGGCCTGCGGCGAGGCGTAGAACGGGGACAGCCAGACGGCGTCGACGCCGAGGTCCTTCAGGTGCGGCAGGCGGGCCCGGATGCCCTCGAGGTCGCCCATGCCGTCGCCGTTGCCGTCGGCGAAGCTGCGCGGATAGACCTGGTAGATCACCGCGTCGCGCCACCAGTCCGTACGCGTGCCGGAGTCGGGGGCGGCAGGGGCAGCGAGATGCTGGGTCATGTGTTCCCTGAGAGGTCGAGTCTGTGGGTGGATCGGCGGATCGGGAGGGGCGTCCGGGTCAGGACTTCGTCGCGCCCGCGGTGAGTCCGGAGACCAGGTGGCGCTGCACGAAGCCGAAGATCACGGCGGCGGGCACGGCCACGATCACGGCCGCGGCGGTCAGCGAACCCCAGTCGCTGGTGTACTGGTTGACGAAGGTCTGCAGGCCGCCCGCGAGCGTCAGGTTCTCCTCGCCGGTCATGAACGCGGAGGCGTAGGCGACCTCGGCCCAGCCGGTGATGAAGCTGTAGAAGGCGGTCACGGCCAGGCCGGGCTTGGCCAGCGGCATGATGAGCCGCCAGAAGGTGCCGAACGGGTTGAGGCCGTCGACGCGGCCCGCCTCGTCGATCTCCACGGGGATGGTGTCGAAGTACCCCTTCATCATCCACGCGGAGAACGGCACGGCGATCGTCAGATAGGTGAGGACCAGGCCCATGGGCTGGTTGAGCAGCTCCATGCTCGCGAGCAGGTTGTACAGCGGCACGATGAGCACGGCGACCGGGAACATCTGCGTGATGAGGAGCAGCCACATCAGGGGCCGCATGCCGGGGAACCTGAACCGGCTCACCGCGTAGCCCGTGGTCGCGGAGATGAAGACGCCGATGACGGTGGTCAGGCCGACGACGAACAGGGAGTTGAGAACCCAGTCGAGGAACTTGGTGTCGTTCAGGACGTGGTCGTAGTTGCCGAGCGTGAAGTCCTTCACCAGGGCGGTGGAGAACGCCTCGCTCTGCGGCTTGAACGAGGTGACGAGCAGCCACAGCGGCGGCAGGACCGCGACGAGCGAGGCGATCAGCAGGGTGGTGTGCAGGGCGACGGAGGCGAGTGGGCCGCGCTCGCCGCGCGGCCTCACCTTCTTGGAGGCCGTCGTCTTCGAGGGCAGCGCCTTCGAGGGCGTCGTCTTCGAGGGTGTCGTCTTCGAGGGCATCGTGGTCACCACACCTCTCCTTGCTTGCGGAGCGCGCGGCGGTAGACCACCGCGAAGAGCGACAGGAGCAGCAGGATGAGCACACCCCAGGCCGCGGACCCGGCGAAGTCGCGAGGGCTGACGACGAACGAGAGCCGGTAGGCGTACGTCACGAGGATCTCGGTGGCGTCTCCCGGACCGCCCCGGGTGAGCAGGAAGATCACCGGGAACATGTTGAAGGTCCAGATGGAGCTGATGAGGATCACGGTCGTGGCGACGGACCGCAGGCCGGGCAGCGTGACGTGACGGAAGCGCTGCCAGGGGCTCGCGCCGTCCATCTCGGCGGCCTCGTACAGTTCGCCGGGGATGGACTGGAGCCCGCCGAGCATGGCGACGAGCATGAACGGCACACCGAGCCAGACGTTGACGGCGATCACGGAGATCTTCGCCCAGGTGGGGTCGTTCAGCCACGGGATCGCGTCGATGCCGCCGCCTTCGAGGACCTTGTTGAGGACGCCGTTCTTCTCGTTGAAGAGCAGCCGCCAGGTGAAGACGGAGACGAACGCGGGCACCGCCCAGGGCAGGATCAGCGCCATCCGGTAGAAGGAGCGGCCCTTGAGCTTGCGGTTGAGCATGTTCGCGAGGACGAGGCCGATGGCGAACGACAGGGCGACGCAGGAGACCGTCCAGACGACGGTCCAGGTGAGCCGGTCCCAGAAGACGCCGTCGTCGAGGATCGCCTTGTAGTTGTCCAGGCCGACGGACTCGTAGGTCGCCGGGATGTGGTTGACGCCGATGGTGCGCTCGACGTTCGCCTCGTTGGCGTTCGTCGTCGACAGGAAGACGCCGCGGGCCAGCGGGTAGCCGACGATGACGCCGATGACGATCACCACGGGGGCGACCATGGCCCACGCGTACCAGTGCGTGCTCAGGGCCCTGCGCAGGCGTCCGGGGTTCTTGCCCGGGCGGGGGCCGCGGGCGCCCGCCCCCCTGGGGGCCCCCCCCCCCAGCCCGGGGGGGGCCCGAGCCCAACGCCGCCCGGCATGTTGTCGCGGTTGTGGTTGACCGATGCGGAGCCCCAGTGAGACCCCGCCC
>NZ_JBHXTE010000021.1:70705-168594 GCF_042677545.1 Streptomyces sp. NPDC127108
GGGGGCCACCTGGCCCCCCGCGCACCTGGGCGTGCACCGGGCCGGGCGCCGGCGCCGGGGTTTCGGGCCCGGGGGGGGGCGGCGGCCGCGGACGCCGGTGGCGTCCGCGGCCTCGACCGTTCGGGGGCCGCTCTCGACAGCCATCGTTACTTGTAGTCCTTGAGGAGCTTGCCGTAGGCCTTGCCGATGCTCTCGGCGCCGCCCTCGGGTGAGGTCTTGCCGCTGAGCACCTTCTGCATCTCGAGGCGGATGGGCTCGAACAGCGAGTTGGCCTCGGGGATCCAGGGCCGCTGCACGGACTTGTCGACGGCCGGCTTGAAGAACTGGACCATCTGGTTGCCCTTGACGGACTTCACGTCGTAGACGGAGGTGCGGGTGGGCAGCAGGCTCAGCTTCTCGGTGGTCTGCTGCTGCACCTTCGCCGAGCTCATGTACTTGATGAACTCGTACGAGGCGTCGAGGTTCTTGGAACCGGCGTACGCGGCCAGGTTCCAGCCGCCCTGCGGCGAGGCCTGCCGGGCGCTGCCGCCGGGCACCGGTGCGACGCCGAGGTTGGTCTTGTCGTCCTTGAACTGCTTGCCCTGCAGGGCGCCCTCGATGGACCAGGGGCCGTCGAGCGCCATGGCGACATCGCCGTTCTTGAAGGCGTTGAGCTGGTTGTTGTAGCCGTCACTGGCGTCGGTGACGGCGGCCTTGGAGTCGACGAGGTCCTTCATGACCTCGAAGGCCTTGCCGCCCTCGGCGTCGTCGACGGTGATCTCCTTCTTCTTGGTGTCGAGGAGGTCACCGCCCTCGCCGTAGAGGTAGGGAAGGTAGAAGTACGGGTCGTCGCCGCGCAGGTAGAGACCGGTCTTGCCGGACTTCGACTTGATCTTCTTGGCGGCGGACTTCACGTCCTCGAAGGTCTTGGGGACCTCGACGCCCGCCTCCTTGAGCATCTTCTTGTTGTAGAAGAGCGCGAGGGTGTCGATGGTCTGCGGCGCCGCGTAGGTCTTGCCCTTGAACTTGGTGCTCGCGGCGGCCTGCGGCAGGAAGTCGTCCGGCTTGTCGAGCGCGGCGGTGCCCTCCAGCGGCGCCAGGTAGCCGAGGTTCGCGAAGTCGGCGACCCAGGCGACCTCGGTGCGCATGACGTCGGGGGCGCCGGAGTTCCCGCCGGCCGCGTTCTTGAACTTGGCGTTGGCCTCGCCGAACGGCACGTTCACGTACTTGACCGTGACGCCGGGGTGGAGGTCCTCGAAGCCCTTGGCCAGCTTCTCGTACGTGCCCTTCTCGGCGTCGTTCGAGGTGTCCCAGAAGGTGACGGTCCCGGAGAGCTTGCCGCCGCTCTTCTTGCCGCCGTCACCGTCGTCGCCGCCGCACGCCGCCGCTGTCATCGCAAGGGCTGCGACCAGTGCGGTGGCCGTTATGCCACGCCGCATGTGTACTCCTTCAACTGGTCCCGGAATGACCCGGAATGAGGAGAGACGAAGAGGTGCCTCCTGCTGGCCGCACTCGAGGCGGCGCCGGGTTGGCAGGAACGTAACAGGCTTGAAAACCAGCCGAAAGACCTTGCGAGAAATTTCTGCAAGACGAGGTGATCGTTACCGTCGTGTGTCCTGCACGTTGCGGCGGGGCCCGTCAGGGCTTGCTGCAAGCTTGCGCAACCGGTGGGCAAGACCGCGGTCGGCCGGTACAGTCCCGTGCATGACCGCGCGGCTCGTCGACATCGCAGCCCAGGCGGGAGTCAGCGAAGCCACCGTCAGCCGGGTCCTCAACGGCAAGCCCGGCGTGGCCGCGGCCACCCGCGAAGCCGTTCTCGCCGCACTCGACGTGCTCGGCTACGAACGGCCCGTCCGGCTGCGCAGACGCGGCAGCGCGGGCCTGGTCGGCCTGATCACGCCCGAGCTGGACAATCCGATCTTCCCCGCGCTCGCCCAGGTGATCGGCCAGGCCCTGACCCGCCAGGGCTATACGCCGGTGCTCGCCACCCAGACCCCGGGCGGCTCCACCGAGGACGAGCTGACCGAGATGCTGGTGGACCGCGGCGTCGCCGGGATCATCTTCGTCTCCGGGCTGCACGCCGACACCACCGCCGACATGGAGCGCTACGGCTCCCTGCGCGCCCAGGGCGTCCCGCACGTCCTGGTCAACGGCTTCTCCCCCAAGGTCGACGCGCCCTTCGTCTCCACCGACGACCGGGCCGCGACCCAGCTGGCCGTGCGCCATCTCGCCTCGCTCGGTCACACCCGCGTCGGCCTCGCGGTCGGCCCCCGGCGCTTCGTCCCGGTCGTCCGCAAGATCGAGGGCTTCCGGCTCGGCCTGCGGGAGCGGCTCGGCCTGTCCGACGCGGCGGCCGACGATCTTGTCCAGCACTCCCTGTACACCCTGGAGGGCGGGCAGGCCGCGGCGACGGCGCTGATCGCCAAGGGCTGCACCGGCATCGTCTGCGCCAGCGACATGATGGCCCTCGGCGCCATCCGTGCCGCCCGCGAGCAGGGCCTCGACGTGCCCCGCGACATCTCGGTGGTCGGCTTCGACGACTCCCCCCTGATCGCCTTCACCGACCCGCCGCTGACCACGGTCCGCCAGCCCGTGCAGGCCATGGGGCAGGCCGCGGTCCGCACCCTCCTGGAGGAGATCGGCGGCACCCCGGCACCGCACAGCGAGTTCGTGTTCATGCCGGAGCTGGTGGTCAGGGGCTCGACGGCTTCGGGGCGGCGCGGCGGGACCGCGGGGGCCTGAACCGCGTCGCGGTGGCCGGGCGCCGCACGACGGTTACCCTATTTGCATGGACGCGCAAGGACAGTCGTGGGACGCGGCGGCCGCCGACCGTGCGGTGGCGGTGCTGAAGGCGGTGGCCGACCCGTCGCGGTACCGGCTGCTGTGGGCCCTCAGCGGGCAGGAGCTGCCGGTCAGCGCGCTCGCGGAGCTGCTCGGCGCGCATGTCGCCGCCACCTCCCAGCACTTGGCGAAGCTGCGGGCGGCCGGGCTCGTGGTGTCGCGCCGCGAGGGCACCCGGATCTACTACCGCGCGGCGGACGTGCGGGGGCTCCTGGACGAGGCGGCGCTGGTGGCCCGTGCCTCCGCCGCGGCCGAGGCGACCGGCCCGGCCGCGGAGCCCGCGGAGGCCGGCGCGCAGGAGCAGACCGTCACCGCGCGCGGCACCAGGGCACGGGCGATCCGCCGCCGCCCGGCCACCGGGCACTAGCCGGACGGCCCCGGGTCCTTCTCGGCCTCCGGGCCGCGAGCCCGCCCGGACGCAGCCGCGAGCCCGCCAGGACGCATCCGCGCCACGTGCGCGAGCCGAAAGCGGGACGGCACGGCGGAGTCGGGCCGGTCGCCGGACAGGCCGTGCGCGGTGGTCATCAGGCCCCGCCCCTGGCGCGGTGGTCATCGGGCCCCGCCCCTGGCGCGGTCGCGCGAGCGCTGGAAGCGGTCCCGTGCCTCGGCGAGATCGACGATCGGATCGGGGTAGTCGCAGGCGGCGCGGTCCAGTCCGGGCAGCTTCCACGGCTCGTGGACGGCCGGGGCCCGCAGCCCCGCGAGCTCGGGGACCCACCGTCGGACGTAGTCACCGTCGGGGTCGTGCCGCTTGGCCTGGGTGAGCGGGTTGAGGACCCGGTTGGGGCGGGTGTCCGTGCCGGTGCCCGCCATCCACTGCCAGTTGAGCTGGTTGTTGGCGATGTCGCCGTCCACCAGCAGGGACAGGAAGTGCCGTGCGCCGATGCGCCAGTCCACGTAGAGCGTCTTGGTCAGGAAGCTCGCGGTGAGCAGCCGGCCGCGGTTGTGCATCCAGCCCTCGTGGGCCAGTTGGCGCATCGCGGCATCGATCACCGGGTAGCCGGTGCGGCCCTGCTTCCAGGCCTCGATGTCGTCGTGTGCTTCCGCTGTTCCGCGCCAGGCGTCGTGCCGGCTGCGGTAGTCGCTGAACGCGGCGCTCGGGCGGGCGGCGAGGACCTGCTGGTGGAAATCGCGCCACGCCAGCTGACGGACGAACGCCGCAGGTCCCGGGCCGTGCTCCACACGCAGGCGGTGAAGGAGCTCGACGGCGGACAGCGTGCCGAAGTGCAGATGCGGGGACAGCCGCGAGGTGGCGTCGCCCGGCAGGTCGTCGTGGCGGTCGTCGTAGGCGGACACCCCGGTGCGCAGCCAGGCGGCGGCCAGTCGGCGGCCCAGGCTCTCGCCGCCCTCGGCGAGACCCGGTGACACGCCGGTGATGTCACCGCGGGCCGGGAGCGCCTCGGAGCCGACGGCGGCGGGCACGGGCACGGCGCGGGGAGCTGCCAGGGACTCCCGCAGGGCCTGTTGCGACCAGCGCTGGAAGTACGGCGTGAACACGGCGAAGTGGTCCGAGGACGCCGGGGTGACCGAGCCCGGGGCGACAGCGGTGCGGACGGTCTCGTGGACGAACAGGCGCAGCCCCTGGGCCTCCAGGGCACGGCGCAGTCGGCCCTCACGGCGATGCGCGTGACTGCTGTGGTCGGCCGCCATGTGCACCTCGCGGGCGTTCGCCTCGGTGACGACCTTGCACACCTCGTCGACGAGGTCACCGCGGCGCACGATCAGCCGACCGCCTCGCGCGCGCAGATTCGCGTCGAGGTCGGACAGACAGTCGGCGAGGAACGCCAGCCGGTTGGGGGCGGCGAACCCGGCGGCGTCCACGGCGGGGTCCCGCACGAACAGAGGCACGACGGCGTCGGCCCCGCGCAGCGCGGACCGCAGCGGCGGATGGTCGTGGACGCGCAGGTCCGAGGTGAACAGGACGATCGAGATGGTCATGGCGCGGCTCCTTGGGGGCGGGCACGTCCCGCACCAGTGGTTCCGGTCCGATGTGGTGTCCAGATGCAGTGCGTGCGCAGGCGGTGCGTGCGCGGGCAGTGCGTGCGCGGGCAGTGCGTGCGCGCCACCGCCGGTTCACCGAATTGGGCTGCCGACCGGGATTCGTGCCGTGCCGGTGCATCCGAGGGGCGGCCTCGCGCGGAAGACCGGGCATCGACGGACGACCGGCGAGGGGCCCATGCACGACACGCAGATCGCCATCGTGGGGGCGGGCGCGGCCGGGCTCTCGCTCGCCTACCGCCTGGCCACAGGCCATCCCGGCGGCCGCACGCCGTCGGTCGTCCTGGTGGACGCTCCGGCAGGGCCACGGAAGCCGGGAGAGCGCACGTGGTGCTTCTGGGAGGAACCGGACGGCGATTACGACGCCGCCCTCACCGCCGCCTGGGACACCCTGCGCGTGCATGCCCCCGACGGCACGGCCGTCACCGCCTCGCCCGCCCCTCTGCGCTACAAGATGCTGCGTTCCAGCTCCTTCGAGTCCCTGGTCGGCGACCGCCTCGCCGGGGAGCCGAACGTGTCCCGGCTCACGGCGGTGGTCGAGGCGATCGACGACTTCGGCCACGGCGCCGAGATCCGCACGCGCACCGGGGCGGGTCGCTCCCTGGCGCTGCGGGCGCGGTGGGTGTTCGACTCCCGTCCGCCGTCGGTCCTGCCGCCGGGCCGGACCACGCTGCTGCAGCACTTCCGCGGCTGGTTCGTCCGGACCGACCGACCCGCGTTCGACCCGCGGGCGGCCGTCCTGATGGACTTCCGCACACCGCAGCCCGCACACGGCGTGTCCTTCGCCTACGTCCTGCCGACGGGCCCCCGCCAGGCCCTGGTCGAGTACACGGAGTTCTCCCGCCAGGTCCTGGACGGCCGAGCGTACGAAAACGCGCTGCGTCGCTATCTGACCCACGAACTGGCCCTGGAGCACTACGAAGTCGCCCGCGTGGAGCACGGCGTGATCCCCATGACCGACGCGCGCTTTCCACGCAGCGCCGGCCCCTCCGTCTTCCGCATCGGGACCGCGGGCGGAGCGACACGGCCCTCGACCGGATACACCTTCGCCGCCATCCAGCGACAGACACGGGCCATCGCCGCGGCCTGTCACGAAGGCCGCACGCCCCGACCGCCCCCCGCGCACTCACGACGGTCCCGCGCCATGGACGCCGTCCTGCTGCGGGCCCTGGACAGCGGACGGGTCAGCGGGGCGTCGCTCTTCACCGACCTCTTCCGCCACGTCCCCATGGAGCGGCTGCTCCGCTTCCTCGACGGCCGCACCCACGCCCACGAGGACCTGACGATCGGGCTGCGCACCCCCGTGGGCCCGATGCTGCGCACCGCCGTCGAACTGCCCTGGCTCCCCAAACGTCACGCCCCCGCCCCCGAGGCGGCGGGGTGCCCGGCCGACCGGAACGAGACCTGAGATGACCGTACTGCGCGACGACACCCTGTCCGCCGCGTTCGACCACGCCGCCCGCGCCTACGACCGGCTGGTCGCCGTCAATCCCGGCTATCACGCCCACCTTCGCCGCTCCGCCCGCCGACTGCGGCTGCCACACGGCGGCGCGGGACTGCGGCTGCTCGACCTGGGGTGCGGAACAGGGGCGTCCACCGAGGCGCTGCGGCGCGTCGCGCCACGGGCCGAGATCGTCGCGGTCGACGCCTCGGCGGGAATGCTGGCGCACGCCGCCGCCAAGTCCTGGCCGCCCACGGTCACCTTCGTCCGGTCACCCGCCGAGCGGCTCGAACAGGCGGGCGTGCGGGGGCCCTTCGACGCGGTCTTCGCCGCCTACCTGTTCCGCAACCTCGCGGACCCCGATGCCGTGCTCGCCGCGGTCCGCGCTCTGCTGGCACCGGGCGGGCGTCTGGCCGTGCACGAGTACACCCTCAGCGGGCGGCCGGCGGACCGCCTCGTCTGGACGGCCGTCTGCAAGGCGGTGGTGCAGCCCGCGGGGACCCTCGTCGGCGACGGAACCCTCTACCGGCACCTGTTCAGGAGCGTCTGCCGCTTCGACACCGCGGCGGCGTTCGCCGCGCGGACCCGGCGGGCCGGCTTCACGCACGTGCGCGTCCTGCCGGTGCCCGGCTGGCAGACCGGCATCGTGCACACCGTGCTGGCCTCGTCCGGCACGGCCGAGAAGAGCCCTCGATGAGTCGATCCGACATCGCGCCGGACGGGCGGGCCCGCCACGGCCGTGACCGTCGCGCCCGGGTGTGGCACGCGCCGGTCGGGCTCGCCCGCGCACCACGGGGCCAGGCGCCCACGACGGCCGTCGTGGGCGGCGGCCTCGCCGGGCTGGCCGCCGCCACGGCCCTGGCCGAACGGGGCGTACGGGTCACCCTGTACGAGCGCGAGTACCAGTTGGGCGGGCGCCTTGCGGGCTGGCCGATCGAACTCGCCGACGGCTCCACGGCGACCATGACCCGGGGCTTCCACGCCTTCTTCCGCCAGTACTACAACCTGCGCGGCCTGTTGCGCCGGGTGGACCCCGGCCTCACCATGCTGACCGGCCTGCCCGACTACCCGCTGCGGCACAGCGCCGGGTTCCAGGACGGCTTCGCCGGAGTGCCGCGTACACCGCCGTGGAACGCCCTCGGCTTCGCCGCGCGCAGCCCCACGTTCGGCTGGCGGGACCTGGCCCGCGTGAACGCGCGCGCCGCGCTGCCCCTGATGGATGTGCGCGTCCCCGAGATCTACCGCCGGCTCGACCGGATCAGCGCGCGGGAACTGCTGGAACGGATCCGGTTTCCCAAAGCCGCCCACCACCTGGCGTTCGAGGTGTTCTCCCGCAGCTTCTTCGCCGATCCGCGCCGGCTCTCTGCCGCCGAACTCGCCCTCATGTTCCACATCTACTTCCTCGGCTCCAGCGAGGGCCTGCTCTTCGACGTGCCGCAGGAACCCTTCCCCACGGCCCTCTGGGAACCGCTGAGCGCCTATCTCGACGATCACGGCGTCGACATCCGGACCGGGCACACGGTGGAGAACGTGCGGCGTGCGCCGACGGGCGGATTCCGCGTCACCACCCGGGACAGCGAGATGCGGCACGACACCGTGGTGCTCGCCCTGGACACGGCGGGCCTGCGCCATGTGGTCGCGAACTCGCCCCAACTGGGCGACCCGGACTGGCGGGAACGCATCATGCGCCTGGCCACCGCCCCTCCGTTCCTCGTCTCCCGGCTGTGGCTGGACCGCCCGGTTTCCTGGGAGCGCCCGGGATTCCTGGGAACCAGCGGATACGGCCCCTTGGACAACGTGAGCGTGCTGGAACGGTGGGACGGCGAAGCCCTGCGCCGGGTCGCCCGCACCGGTGGCTCCGTGGTGGAACTGCACGCCTACGCCGTGGAACGGACCACCCACCGGACAGCGGTGCAACAACAACTGCTGGACCAGCTGCGGCGCCTGTATCCCGAGACCCGTGACGCCAGAATCGTCGACGAGCGCCACGAATGGCGCGCCGACTGCCCGCTGTTCGCGGTGGGCGGCTACCCCGACCGGCCCACCGTGCGCACCGCGGACCCGGCCCTGACCGTCGCGGGCGACCTGGTCCGTATCGACCTGCCCGCCGCGTTGATGGAACGGGCCGTGACGTCAGGGTTCCTCGCCGCCAACGCGCTGCTCGAGCGGTGGGGAATCGGCGGCCAGACCTTGTGGTCGGTCCCGGACCGCGGCCGGGTGCAGGCGCTGAGGGCACTCAACCGGCTCGCCGGTACCTAGGTCCGTGGGGCGTTTCCCGTGCGTCAGCCGGGGAACCGCCCTGTGCTGCGCAGGGTCCAGCGGCGCTCGGCGTAAGCGATGTCGTCGCGCCACAGACGGGCCGCCGCCGCGCGCATGAGCGGCCGCAGCGCGGGAGCCACGGCCCGGGCCGCGAGGAAGCCGGGGCGTTCGGATGTGGCGATCACCGCTTCGACGACCGCGGTGCGGGGATGTCCGGCACGATCCGGGCCCAACGGTGTCGCGTGGGTCTCCACCACGGAGCCCGCGCCCTCGCCGTGGGTGATGTGCATGACGACCGTGCGCGGTTCTGGAGCGGTGAAGACCGCCCGCACCGGTACGACCGCGCGCCCCGCCACTTTGAAGGACACGTCGACGGTGAAGGCGTCGTCCCCGGCCTCGTCCGAGCCGTCCCCGGTGAGCGGGGCCACGGTCAGGTCGACGAAGGAGTACGGGTGGAACCAGGCACCGTGCCAAGGGTCGAGGCGGTTGGCGACGACGTCTTCGGGCTCGCAGCGCCCACTCGTCGTCAGCACGGCCGCCACGCTGTGCGCGAGGCGGGGACGCGGAGGGACCACGGGCCGGTCCAGGGCCTGTTCGCCGCCGATGTCGTCGAGTCTGACCCAGGTCAGCACACCGTCGTCGAAGGCCGGATAAGGGTTCCAGTCCCCGAAGGGCCGGCCGTCCAGGGCCAGCCCGTGCCAGTGACAGATCACCGTGCCGCAGCGCACCGGGCTGTCCTTGAGCGGGGCGCCCAGGTGCGGGCAGGCTCCCGGCCCCGCCCGCACCGTCCCCCCGGCGTCGCGCCACAGCACGATCTCCCGGCCCGCCACCGTGCGGCCCAGGGAGCGGTCGCCCTTGAGCTGCCTGGAGGCACCCAGCACGTACCAGTTGCCGGACGGGCGGCCCTGGGCGCGCTTCAGCGCCGCGGCGATCACTGCGGGCCGCGCCTCGCGCCAGGTCGGGTGCTGCCGCTCCCAGGCCACGGGCCGACGACGCAGCCGCAAGGGGTAGCGCCGGGGCCCGGGTTCACGGCCTGCACTCATACGGGCTCCTTCCACGGCTGCCGGGTGTCCACGGTCGACGGGTGCCCGGGCGGCACGGCGCTGCCGCGCAGGCGGTGGCGCAGCCGGGCGGCCACCACCCGGGCCAGGCCGTCGCAGGCAACGGCGGCTCGACGGCGGCGAGCGACGACCGCCCGGCGATGCAGGACGGCATAGCCGTCGGCGGCGATGGCGTCCAGGATGGCGGCGTAGAGCACGAAGGCGGTGCGGACGCACGGGCGCGAGACGGGGTCGAGCATGGCCAGGCCCGGTGCCGCCGTGCGGTAGGCGTCACGGGTGACGGCGCGGGCAGCCGTCAGCGCCTCGGTGATCCGGTGGTCCCGGCGCCCCGTCGTACGGCTCCAGCACAGGAGCGCGCGGTCCACGCCGTGCGCGGAGAGCAGGTCCTGGGGCAGATAGATCCGGCCCCGGTCGAGGTCCTCGCCCACGTCCCGCAGGAAGTTGGTCAGCTGGAAGGCGACCCCGAGAGCCGCGGCGTGCGGCGCGGCCTCCGCGCGGGGGACGACGGTGCCGAGCACGGGCAGCATCTGCAGGCCGATGACGGCGGCCGAGCCGTGCATGTACCGCTCCAGATCGCTGTACGTGGAGTACTGGCTCACCTCCAGATCCAGGCGCATGGAGGCCATGAAGTCGGTGAAGTGCCGGGAGTCTATGGCGTAGCGGCGTGCGGTGTCGGCCAGGGCCGTCACGACGGGTTCGCCGCTCGTGCCCGTGCGCAGCCCGTGGTCCAGCTGGTCCTGGAGGCGTCGCAACGCCAGGGACCTCTCGTCCGGTGCGGCTGCCCCCTCGCCGACGTCGACGATGTCGTCGGCCCAGCGGGCGAAGCCGTACAGGGCGTGGACGGCGGGCCGTCGCTCGACCGGCAGCAGCCGGGTCGCCAGGAAGTACGTCTTGCCGTGGCGGGCGTTGAGGCGCCGGCAGTGGGAGTAGGCGGTACGCAGCGCGGGATCGGTGATCCCCGCGGCGTCCAGTTCCCGGGCACTCATCCGTGTCCCCCCGTGGCCCTGGACCGTCCGGCGGCGGACGACGCTCCCGGTGGGCCGGTGACGCGTGCCGCGGCCAGCTTGCCGGAGACGAGGACGGTGGGCACGCCCACGCCGGGGGTCGTGCCGCAGCCCGCGAGAACCGCGTTGTCCGTGCCCCGCACCAGGTTGCGGGGGCGGAAGGGGCCGGTCTGGGCGAAGGTGTGGGCGGCGGAGAAGGGAGTGCCGGCGGCGTGTCCTCGCGCCGTCCAGTCCGCCGGGGTCACCAGGCACTCCTCCTCGACGGCCGCGTCGATCCCGGCGAGCCCGCGTCGCTCCAGCTCGGCGACGAGGCTGTCGCGGTAGCGGGGCGCGAGGGCTCTCCAGTCCCGCGCCCCGGGGCCGATGTCGGTGTTGGGGCAGGGAGCCAGTACGTAGTGCAGGTGGCGTCCGGCCGGTGCCAGGTCGGGGTCGGTGGCCGTCGGGCGGGTGATGAGCAGGGACGGGTCGGACATGAGGTTCCCGGTGTGTGTCAGTTCGTGGAACGTGGACTTCCAGGCGGACCCGAAGGAGATCGTGTGGTGCGCCAGTCGGGGCCAGGTGCGGTCGCTGCCGAAGTGCAGGAGCACGGCGGAGGGCGAGTGGCGCAGCGGCTTCGGACGGCGTGGCACACGGCCCAGGAGTTCGTAGGCGACGGGCAGGTCCGGGGTCAGGACCACGGCGTCGCAGGCGATGCGTCCCCGGGCGGTGATGACGGCGGTGATCCGGGATCCGGTGCGCTCCAGGCTCCGGACGTCGTGCTCGTACCGGATGTCGGCGCCCGCCCGTGCGGCGGCTTCCGCCATGGCCCGTGGCAGGGCGTGCATGCCGCCTCTCGGGAAGTAGACCCCGGCGACGGTGTCCATGTAGGCGATGACCGCGTAGGCGGCCAGGGCGCGGGCCGGGGGCACGCCCGCGTACAGCGCCTGGAAGGAGAAGATCCGCTGCAGTCGTTCGTCGGAGATGAACGAGGCGATGCGCGCGTCAAGGCGCCGGAAACCGCCGAGGGCGGCGAGCCGGGCCAGGTCGGGGGTCAGGAGTTCCAGGGGCGAGTCGAAGTTGGTGTCGATGAACCGGCGCATCTGGAGCCGGTAGAGCCGCTCAAGCCAGGTGCGCAGGCGTCGGTACCCCATGGCGTCCCTGGAACCGGCGAAGCGTTCGATCTCGGCTTCCATGGCGCCGGGGCCGGTGTGGACGTCCAGGCTGCTGCCGTCGGCGAACTGGGCCCGGTAGGCGGGGTGCAGCGGGACGAGGTCCAACCGGTCCCGCAGGCTCTCGCCCACCGCGGCGAAGGCGTCCTCGACGAGTTCCGGCATGGTCAGGACGGTGGGGCCGGTGTCGATCCGGTAGCCCGCCCGCTCCAGGAGCCCCGCCCGGCCGCCCGGGTGATCGGCCCGTTCGACCACGGTCACGGCTCGTCCGGAGCCCAGCAGATGCAGGGCGGCCGACAGACCCGCGAGTCCTGCGCCCACGACCACCACGTGATCGGTCCGCCCCGGCAGGGTCCTCATCGGCTGCCGCCTTCGGCACGGGGGTCGCGCGGGGCGGACGGCGCCGCCGGGTGACCGGCCGCGGCGAGGCCTGCCACGCGGTGGAAGAGCGCGCGCAGTCGCCGGTCGGCGTGCGGGACGAGGACACCGGCGCCGAGGTGCCGGTTCGCCTCCTCGATCAGGTGGAGGATCTTGTCCTCGACGATCGCTCGTGCCCCCGTCGTCACGAACGCCTCGCGCACCCTGCGCACGTCGGCATCGGCCAAGTCGGCCCTGCCCACGCAGGCGTTGAGGAGGGTCAGCAGATCGCGGTCCGCCGCGGCCTCGGCCCTGGCGGTGGCCACCGCCAGGAGATACGTGCCCTTGCCGTCGCGGATGTCGTCCCCGGAGGGCTTGCCAGTCTCAGCGGGATCTCCGAACGCGCCGAAGAGGTCGTCGCGCAGTTGGAAGGCGATGCCTGCGCAGCGGCCCGCCGAGCGCAGCGCGCGCGTCGTGGCCTCGTCCGCACCGGCCAGCGCCGCGCCGAAGGCCAGCGGACGCTCCACCGAGTACAAGGCGCCCTTGAGCGACGCCGTACGCATGGATCTGACCACCGACCGCGAACCGACGGCCTGACCCTGCAGGTCGAGATACTGGCCTGCCACCATCTCCGCGCGCATGGACTGCCACAGTGCGCGCACCTGACGTGCCTTCGCGCGATCGAGGTCGACCGAGGCCAGCACGTCGTCCGCCCAGCTGAGGGCCAGGTCGCCCACGAGGATGGCGGCGGCCGTGCCGAACGGCTCGCCGGGCCCGCCCGCCGCGGGCGTCCCGTACTGCGTCTGGACGTCCACATGGACGGCGTCCCTGCCCCGGCGCAGCGGTGAGCCGTCCATGACGTCGTCGTGGACCAAGGCGCAGGTCTGGACGAGTTCGAGGCCCGCGGCCAGGCGAAGGGCGGCCTCCATCTGGCCGAGGTCGGAGCCTCCCGCGCACGCCCGCAGACCCCACCAGAGGAACTGGGAGCGGATGCGCTTGCCGCCCTCCAAGGTGAATCGGGCCACGCGGGCCGCGATATCCCGCGCGAACGTGCCGTCGATGGCTCCGGCATCCTCGAGTCGCCCCTGGAGGATGACCGCGAGCGCGCGTCCCACCGCGGCGGGCACGTCGGCGTCGATGTCGTGTGCGCGCGCAGGTCCCAGGGTGTCGCGCCTCGTCTCCGTGGCGGCGTCCGAGCGGCCCCGGACACGGGTGTGGGCCTCTGCGGCGACCGCTCCGCCGCCGCTCGTGGCGGGCGGTGCTCCTGTCCCGGGGCGCATTGCACGTCCTCTCAGCCATTCGACCGGCATGGGCTGAAGAACGTTCGGCCGCCGAGGGCCGCCTGGATGCAGTTCCCTCACATCGACGTGCACCTGCCGTCGGGGCCTTCCGGTGCCTCGAGCCGCGCCACGCCCCGGGTGTCCTTCCCGTGACTCCGGCTCACGGCGGGGCGAGATCCAGTTCGGCGGAGATCACCTGCCAGACCCGCTCGGGTGGCGGAGCCGGAACGTCGTCGGGTGACACGGCCCGCGCCGCTCGGACGACCCTGCGCAGGGAGTCGAGTTCGGCCCGGCACCGATCGCACGCCGCCAGGTGGGCGGTGCGGGTGTCGAGGGTTCCGGAGGCCTCGTCCGCGAGGGCGAGATCGGCGAGATCGGCGGGGTGCGGATGCTTCACGGCTTCTCGCCTCCCCACGGCGTGAGGGCGCCGATGCCCTGAACCGGCTCCTGTCTGGCCCTGTCCACCGACAGCGTGTGCCGGGCCGGTTCGGACGCGGCGGAAGACCGACGGTGGCAGGTCCTGTCGAGGCACGGTGCGGCGGGCCGTCACCCGGTAGCGCACGGGCTCGGCGGCCTCGCGCTCCACCACGACGGTGTCGTCGGACCGGACGTCGTACAGCGCGGCGAAGGCGCCCGGCTCGCCGCTGCGGGAGTCGACATGGCCGACCAGAACGGCGGAACCGTTCGGGGCGCCGGGTGCGGGCCCGTGGCGGTACCAGCCCGCTTCGGCGGGGTCGGCGGGGAGGGTCCGGCGCTCGCGAGGGCGAGAGCGAGGGCGCCCGCGGTGGCGGCTGTCAGAGTGAGGGTGCGCGAGTTCATCGGTCGATTCCCTTCGCGGCGCATTCCGACCGGTGCGGAACTCACTCTCACTTCCCGTGCGCCGGTGACCGCGGATGCGGACGGGCTCAGCGCCCGACGGGGCGCCGCCGGACGTCGTCGCCCACCGCCGTCTCCACGGCCGCCAGGGCTTCGGCCAGTCCCGAGGGCCGCGGCAGTCCGGGCACGGTCTGACCGGCCCAGCCCGGCCCGAGCGTCAGTACGAGGGGGTGTCTGCGGGCGCCGCGCACGCCCCACTCCATGGCCGCCACGTGCTGCGCGAGGGGGCGGTTCGCGGTGGTCCGGGACTGGGCCCACAGCCCGATGACGGCGGGCCCGGTCCTGCGGACCGCGTCCACGAGCGCTTCGGCGGGCATGGCCGCGCCGAACATCCGCACCGGCAGGCCCCGGTCGATGAGGGCCGCCGCCAGCGCTTCCAGCGGCAGTGTGTGGATCTCGCCGGGCACGCAGGCGAGCAACGTCGTGGCGGCCGCCTGGTCGGCAGGGATCCTCGGGGCGCCTCGGCGCAGCGCACCGGTGATGTGCCAGGAGAGGAAGTGCTCGACCTCCACGTACTTCTCGCCCGAGCTCTGCCACTTGCGCCCCACCGCCTGCAGCGTCGGCATGATCACTTCCTGCCATGCCGTGACCAGGCCGTGGTCATCGATCGCCGCGGCCAGCAGGTCGTCCACGGAGGCGGCATCGAGCCGCAGGGAGGCGCGGGCGAGACCTTTGCACTCCCGGCGCACGTCCCCCAGCTGGAGACCGGTGCCCGACCGGCTGCGCGCGGGGCTCGGCCGCGCCGGTGCGTCGGCGGCGGGCGGCGGTGCCGAGGGCCGGCCTTCGCGTGCGGCGCGCGCGGCCTCGGCCGGCGGCACCCCCGCCATGGTCAGCGCGCTCATCCGCTCCAGCCGTGCGATGTCCGCGGCGGTCCAGCGGCGGTGTTTGCCGGGGGTGTGGGCGTCGGGCCCCAGGCCGTAGCGCTGGTCCCACGTGCGCACCGTCGTGGGTGCGACGCCCAGGCGCCTGGCCACCGCACCGGTCGACAGTCTCGCGGCCTTTTCGTGCTCGCTCGAGCTCACCGACTCATCGTACGACGCAAAACCGACGCGTGTTGCTTGCGTCGTTTCTGCGTCCAAGACTCGGAACCGGCGCGGGTGGGCGCCGGCCCGTGGCTGTGCGTCCGCACGTGAACTCCTACTCCGCACCGCCGCTTCGCAGGAGGAACAAGACCATGAGTTCGATCATGCGAACCTCGGAGCGTCTGTTCCCGCCCGTCGAGGGAACTGCGCTTGAGGAGGACCTCGCCCGCGGGCTCGTCGATTCCGACGAGCAGGCGTTCGCCGCGATCTACCGGCGCTGGAGCTCCCTCGTCCACACCATGGCCGCCCGCTCGCTCGGCGACGCGCGGGAGGCGGAGGACGTGACCCAGCAGGTGTTCCTGGCGGCCTGGCGGGGCCGGTCCGGATTCCACCCCGAACGCGGGCCGCTGGGCGCCTGGCTCGTCGGCATCACCCGGCGCAAGACCGTCGACGCGCTGGCGGCCCGCACCCGTCGCCTCCGTCTGGTCGAGGCGGCGGGCCGCGCCGCGGACGCCGCCGTACCGAACCCGCAACCGGCCGTCATCGACCAGGTGCTGGACCGGGTTCTCCTCTCCGCGGAGCTCTCCCGTCTGCCCCGGCGGCAGCGGGAGGTGCTGCGCCTCGCGTTCTACGACGACCTGACGCAGGCGCAGATCTCCGAGCGCACCGGCCTGCCCCTGGGCACGGTCAAGAGTCACGCGCGCCGGGGCCTGTTCCAACTGCGCGGCAAGATCGAGGAGGGCCGCTGATGTGCGCCCTCGCGTTGCTGGAAGCCTCTCGGCAGGCGACCCTGCTCGGAGCCAGTGGGCGGAGGAAATGATCATGGGAACGGACGGACGGCGAGCCGCAGAGCGGCTGCACTGTCTGGTCACCGGCGCGTCCGGCTACATCGGCGGGCGCCTGGTGCCGGAACTGCTGGCCGCGGGGCATCGGGTGCGGTGTCTGGCCCGCTCGCCGGGCAGACTCCGCGACCACCCGTGGGCGGCGGACGTCGAGGTGGCCCAGGGGGACGTCACGGACCCCGCTTCGCTCGCGGAGGCCCTGCGCGGGATCGACGTCGCGTACTACCTGGTGCACGCGCTGGGCTCCGGCTCCGATTTCGAGGAGACCGACCGCCGCGGGGCCCGGACCTTCGCCGAACAGGCCCACACCGCCGGTGTGCGGCGCATCGTCTATCTGGGCGGTCTCACACCGCGCGGCGTCCCCGCGGCGCGGCTCTCCACGCACCTGCGGTCGCGCGCCGAGGTCGGGCAGATCTTCCTGGACGGACCGGTCCCGGCCACCGTGCTGCGGGCCGCCGTCGTCATCGGTTCGGGATCGGCCTCGTTCGAGATGCTGCGCTATCTGACCGAGCGGTTGCCGGTCATGGTCACCCCCAGCTGGGTGCACACGCGCACACAACCCATCGGCGTCCGCGATGTGCTCCGCTATCTCGTCGGATCGGCCACCATGCCGGCCGATGTCGACCGGGCGTTCGACGTCGGGGGCCCGGACGTCCTCACGTACAGGGAGATGATGCGTGCGTATGCGAGAGTCGCCGGGCTGCGCCGACGGCTCATCGTGCCGGTGCCCGTTCTCACGCCGGGGCTCTCCAGCCACTGGGTCGGCCTCGTCACCCCGGTGCCCGCCGCGATCGCCCGGCCGCTCACGGAGTCGCTGCGCCACGAGGTCGTCTGCCACGAACACGACATCGCCCGGTATGTGCCCGACCTGCCGGGCCGCCCGCTGCCGTTCGAGGAGGCGCTGGACCTGGCGCTGCGCAGGGTGCGGGAGGCCCAGGTCGCCACCCGCTGGTCGTCCGCCTCCGTGCCCGGGGCACCGAGCGATCCGCTTCCCACCGACCCCGACTGGGCCGGCGGCAGCCTCTACGAGGACGAACGGCAACTGCCGGTCCAGGTGTCCCGACAGGCGCTGTGGAAGGTGATCGAAGGCGTCGGAGGCGACAACGGCTGGTACTCCCTCCCGATCGCCTGGGCGGTCCGGGGCCGCCTCGACCGGTTCGTCGGCGGTGTGGGCCTGCGCCGCGGACGACGCGACGCCGAGCGGCTGAGGGTCGGCGACTCGCTGGACTTCTGGCGGGTCGAGGAGATCGAGCCGGGACGGCTGCTGCGACTGCGGGCCGAGATGCGGCTGCCGGGACTCGCCTGGCTGGAGATGCACGCCGAGACGGACGACGCGGGCCGCACCCGCTACCGGCAGCGCGCCCTGTTCCACCCGCGCGGCCTGCTGGGCCACGCCTACTGGTGGTCCGTCGCGCCGTTCCACGCTCTCGTCTTCGGCGGCATGGCCCGCAACATCGCGCGGGCGGCCGCCGAAGGCACGAGCGCGCCCGGGACCGCGCCTCACCCCGGCCCCGTACGACACCGCCGCGCCGGGCGACGGGCACGGCGCTGATCCGCCGTCACCCGCGCCCCGGCTCCCGCTCCGCCCCCTCCGCCCCCGCCTCTTCGTCGAGCCGGTACTCCTGCGGATCGGCGTCGTAGGAGTACAGCTCCGCGTACCGGCCCCAGTCGGTGGCCGTCTCCAGTTGCCGGTCCACCTGCTCGCTCGTGAAGTGGTGGGCGAGCAGGTCGCGGAAGAACCCGGCGCGGACGGCGCCGTCCGGCTGCTGCCGCAGGCTGTTGGTGATGAGCTTCACCAGCGGGATCTCGGTGGCGGCGGTGGCGAAGATGGTCTTGGACGTCTGTACGTCGGCCTCCGCGAACGCCGTGCCCGGCTCGGTGAGGACCAGGTCGTCGCCGTTGATCGAGGCGAAGCCGAGCAGTTCGAGGGCGTCGACCTGCGGGAGCAGGTCGTCGACGTCCAGGCCGAGTTCGTCGGCGAGGTCGGCGAGGTCGCGGCGGCCGCCGCGGTGGGCGACCAGCTCCGCGAGGCCGGACAGTCCGTCGACGGTGGCGGCGGGCAGCGGGGTGCCGGCGACCGTGCGCCTGTCCAGGTCGGCGGGTTCGGTGCGGCCGGAGAGCCGGGCCTCCTTGGGGCGGCCGGTCATGATGCGGTACACCCGGTCGATGAGTTCCTGGAAGGCGGGCGCGTCCCGGTCGCGCGGGCGGTCGAGGCCGACCTCGACGGTCTCCCGGATGGTGCCGTAGGGGCGGGAGCCGAGGACGACGATGCGGTCGGCCATCAGGACGGCCTCCTCGATGTTGTGGGTCACCAGGACCACGGCGCGGGTGGGGAACTGCCCCGACTCCCACAGCTCCATCAGCTCGCCGCGCAGGTTCTCGGCGGTCAGCACGTCGAGCGCGGAGAACGGCTCGTCCATCATCAGCACGTCGGGCTCCACGACGAGGGCCCGCGCGAAGCCGACGCGCTGCCGCATCCCGCCCGACAGCTCCTTCGGGTACGCCGACTCGAAGCCGTCGAGGCCGATCAGGTCGATGGCCTGCCCGGCGGCGCGGGCACGCTCGTCGGCGGGCACGCCCCGTGCCTCCAGGCCGAGTTCGACGTTCTGGCGCACGGTGAGCCAGGGCAGCAGGGCGAAGGTCTGGAAGACCATGGCCGTGCCGGGGTTGGCGCCGGTCAGCGGCTCGCCCCGGTAGGCGACGGAGCCGGAGCTCGCCGGGATGAGCCCGGCGAGGCAGCGCAGCAGGGTGGACTTGCCGGAGCCGGACCTGCCGAGCAGCGCCACGATCTCCCCGGCGCGGACGGTGAGGTCGATGCCGGAGAGGACGGGCAGGTCGCCGTCGGCGCCCGCGTAGGACTTGGTCAGGCCGACGGCCTCCAGGAGGGCGTCGCCGTCGGCTGCGGGCGGCGGGGCGACGGCCGGGGCGGAGGCCGGGGCGGAGTGGGTGCGCAGCTTGCGGAGGGCCTTGAGTGCCATGACGGAGGCTCCAGTTCGGCAGAGGGAGAGGGAAGTCGAGGGGTGGGCCACGGCCTGGGCCCGGTCGCGGGTCACAGCGCGTACCGGGTGTCGGCGAGGCGGTAGAGGCGGCGCCACAGCAGCCGGTTGAGGCCCACGACGTACAGGCTCATGACCGCGACGCCCGCGATCAGGCGCGGGAAGTCGCCGTCGGCGGTGGCCTCGGCGATGTACGCGCCGAGGCCGGTCGCGGTCAGCGTGGTGCCGCCGAACGTGACGACCTCGGAGACGATGGAAGCGTTCCAGGCGCCGCCGGACGCGGTGATGCCGCCGGTGACGTACGCGGGGAAGACGCCCGGCAGGATCAGCCGCCGCCAGCGCTGCCGACCGCGTACGCCGAGGTCGTCCATGGCCTCGCGCAGGTCCGTCGGGATCGACATGGCACCGGCGATGGTGTTGAAGAGGATGTACCACTGGGCGCCGAGCGCCATCAGGAGGATGCCGCCGACGTCGATGGACAGACCGGTCTTGAGGAAGAACCAGACGGCGAGGGGGAAGAGGAAGTTGGCGGGGAAGCTCGCGAGCACCTGGACGATCGGCTGCGCGATCCGGGTCAGGCGCGGCGAGAAGCCGATCCGTACGCCGATGGGCACCCACACGACGGTCGCGACGGCGACGAGCACGACGACGCGGGCGAAGGTGACGAGGCCGAGCAGCAGCGGCTCGCCGAACACGCCGAGGCCGGTGCGGTCGTCGAGGTAGCGGCCGAGGTCGACCAGGCCCCACACGATGAGGCCGCCCGCGACGAGCCCGAAGGCGAGGTCGCCGGTGCGCCTGCGGGCCGGGTCGACGGACAGGGGGCGGTCGTCGGTGCCGAACACGCGGGCGGCGCGGCCGAGGGCGCGGCCGACGGGGCGCAGCAGCGTGCCGAGGAGGTGCGGCCAGTGGGAGCGGCGCAGGAAGTCCAGGACGACGGAGCGCTGCACCTCGTCGGCCTCCGCCTGCTCGTTCTTGAAGCGCTCCGCCCAGGCCGTGAGCGGGCGCCAGAACAGGAAGTTCACGCCGATGACCATGACGGCCATGGTGAGCACGGCCCAGCCGACCTTGCCGAGGTCGCCGTCGGCGACGGCCGCTCCGGCGTAGGAGCCGACGCCGGGCAGGGCGTAGTCCTTGTTGTTGACGCTGATGGCTTCCGAGGCGACGAGGAAGAACCAGCCGCCGCCGAAGCTCATCATGCCGTTCCAGACCAGGCCGATCGTCCCCGCGGGGACCTCGACCTTCCAGAACCGCATCCACTTGGTGAAGCGGAACGAGCGTGACAGCTCGTCGAGTTCACGGGGCAGCGAGGTCAGCGAGTGGTAGAAGCCGAACGTCATGTTCCAGGCCTGGGAGGTGAAGATCGCGAAGATCGACGCGCATTCGAGGCCGAGCAGGGAGCCGGGGAACAGGGCGATGAACCCGGTCACGGCGACGGTGAGGAAGCCGAGGACCGGCACGGACTGGAGGATGTCCAGGGCCGGGATCAGGATCCGTTCGAGACGGCGGCTCTTGGCGGCCGCGTAGGCGTACGCGAACGTGAAGACGACCGAGGCGGCCAGGGCGACGAACATCCGCAGCAGGGAGCGCGCCGCGTCGTACGGCAGCCGCGCCGGATCGGTGTCGACCGTGACCGACTGGTCGGTGGAGAAGCGGACGGTGGTGCCCTGACCGACCCGCAGGACCAGGTAGAGCAGGACCAGGACGGCCGCGGCGACCACGACGTCCACCCAGGACATCCGGGAAAGGCGCCCGGCGAACCGGGAGGAGAGCGGGGCGCGCGGCGGAGCGCCACCGGCCTTGAACGACATCACAAGAACCTCCGACCACACTCTGGGCACAGCGGTTCCCCGGCCGCGACCGCAGCCGAGGCCGGGCAGGCGAGGGTCACACCGTGACGGGAGTGCGCACGTGAACTGGCAAAGAGGAGAGACGGCCGTCGGCGCGGTGCCGCACGGGCCGTGTCACGCCGGTCCCGTGCGGTGCTGACGCGGGGAGCGGCGGATCAGGAGCTGCCGGGGAGGCAGCGGCTACTGGGAGGGTCGGCGCCCATGACTGCCTCCTTCCGGGATGCCGGGACGGCGCGATGCCGGGATGCGTCACCGGGCCGGGACGTGCCCCGGGCCGGAATGCCGGGGGCTGCCTCCGGAAGTGTGCGCCTCTTTGCGTCGATACGCAAATAAGGAGGCCGAGGCACCCTCCGAGCGGGTACTCTTTTTGCATACTTGCGCAAGCATGCAAGTATCAGTCGCGTGAGAAGTACCGGTGACAGCGGTACGGGAGCCACCTGGAGGTGCCGCCATGCAGTCCCTGACCACATTCGACTTCGCCCTGCGCCTGGCCACCGGCGTCGGCTGCGGCGCCCTCATCGGCGTGGAACGGCAGTGGCGCGCCCGTATGGCGGGGCTGCGCACCAACGCCCTGGTCGCCGCGGGGGCCACGCTGTTCGTGCTCTACAGCGAGGCGATGCACGACCCGACGAGCCCGACGCGCGTCGCCTCGTACGTCGTCTCCGGCGTCGGATTCCTCGGCGGCGGCGTCATCATGCGCGAGGGCGCCTCGATCCGCGGCCTCAACACGGCGGCCACGCTGTGGTGTTCGGCGGCGGTCGGCGTCCTCGCGGCCTCCGGACGGCTGATCCTCGCCCTGCTCGGCGCCGCCACCGTCGTCGCCGTCCATCTGACGCTGCGACCCACCAGCCGCCTGATCGACCGGGCCCCGCAGGGCAACTCCGACACCCCCACGCAGGTCACCTTCCACGTCACCTGCGACCGCCGCGACGAGGCCCATGTCCGGGCGCTGCTCATCCAGTTGCTCAGCAGCACCGACCCGCGCCTCGCGGGGCTGCGGATCCGGCGCGGCGAGGACGACGACAGCACGGCCCTGGAGGCCGCCGTCGTCCTCGACGGCGCCCCCGGCGCGGACATGGAGCAGCTCGTGACGCGCCTCTCGCTGGAGCCGGGCGTCCGCGATCTGCACTGGCACCTCGCGGACCAGGACGAGCAGGCCCGCGCCGAACGCGAGGCGCTGGTCTGACCCGCCCCCCTCATCCCCCGCCCAGCCTCCGCACGACCTCCCCGAGCCCGTCCTTCAGGACCCGCACCTGGTCCTCGCTGAGCACATCGATCAGATGGGCGCGGACGACCTCGACATGGCCGGGCGCCGCCCGCTCCAGGCGGGCCCGGCCCGCGTCGGTGAGCACGGCGTAGACGCCGCGCACGTCCGCGGCGCACGAGCGGCGGCGCACCAGCCCCGCCTTCTCCAACTGCGTGATCTGGTACGTCAGTCCGCTCTTGGTGGTGATCAGGGCGCCCGCGAGTTCGCTCATCCGCAGCTCGCCGTCCGGGGCGGCCGACAGTCGCACGAGCACCTCGTACTGGAGGTGGGACAGGCCCGACTCGGCTTTCAGCTGCTCCTCGATGCGCCGGTCGAGGAGCGCCCCCGCCGTCAGGAAGGCCTGCCAGGCGGCCATCTCGTCGTCGTTCAGCCAGTTGGTGTCACCCATGGAAGCAGCGTACGCCTGTTGTTCAAATTCGAACGATCGAGTACCGTCGTCCATGTGCTTCAAATTTGAACCACACTGTCGAGGAGGCGACCGCCCATGACCACCGCACCCCTGGATCACCCGGTGTCGCGGATGCCCGCGCTCTTCATGAGCCACGGCGCCCCGACCCTCGCCGAGGACGCCGTCTGGCCGGGCCAGCTCGCCCGGTGGGGCGCGGAGCTGCCGCGCCCGAAGGCGATCCTGATGGTCTCCGCGCACTGGGAGGAGGCCCCGCTCGCGCTCGGCGCGACCACCGCCGTGCCGTTGGTCTACGACTTCTGGGGCTTCCCCGAGCACTACTACGGCATCCGGTACGCCGCGCCGGGCGCCCCCGAGCTGGCCGAGCAGGTCCGGGGACTGCTGCGGGCCCCGGGCATGCCGGTGCAGGACCTCCCCGAGCGCGGCCTCGACCACGGTGCGTACGTGCCGCTGCTCGAGATGTACCCCGACGCGGACATCCCGGTGCTCCAGATGTCCCTGCCGACGCTGGACCCCCAGAAGCTGATGGACATCGGCCGCAGGCTCGCGCCGCTGCGCGACGAGGGCGTGCTGATCGTCGGCAGCGGCCACTTCACGCACAACCTGCGCGCCATCAACCCCCAGAACGAAGTCCCCTCCCCGCTGGCCGAGTTCGACGACTGGGGGCGGCGGGCCCTGGCGGCCGGTGACGTCGACGCGCTGCTCGACTTCGCGCACAAGGCTCCGGCCGCCCGGTACGCCCACCCCCGCGAGGAACACTTCGTGCCGCTCGCGGTCACGCTCGGCGCGGCGGCGGACGACCTGGGCAGCCAGCGGAGCGTCATCGAGGGCTCGTGGCTGGGCCTTTCGAAGCGGTCGGTGCAGTTCGGCTGAGCGACCGCTCCGGCCGGCCCTCGGAGCGCGCCACGTCAGGCGTGGGACCAGCCCCGGTCGGTCCGCACCAGTTCCCGGAAGCCGAGAGCCGTGAGGCGCCCGATCGCCTCGGGGTCGTCGGACGCCTCGTACGCGAGCAGCCGGTCGGCCCCGGCCAGGCGCAGCCACGCGGCGGCCTCGCCCAGGAGCCAGGCGTCCAGGCCGTCGACGCCGTGACCGGGCTCGGTGTGGAAGTTGCCGATGTCGGCGAGCGAGCCGTTGCGGGCCTGGCGTTCGGCGCGGCCGAGAGCGGTGTCGACCTCGATGAAGCCGAGGTCGTGCCCGTCGGCGTGCGCGGTCAGGCGCGTGCCGCACTCGCCGAGGGTGCGGCGGACGGCGAGGCCCGGCAGCGGCGGCTCGGTGCGCGGCAGGTCCGGCACGGCGGCGATGAGGACGACCTCGGTGTGGCCGGTGTGCCGGAATCCGGCGCGCTCGTACGCGGCGCGGACGTGCGGCCAGGCGCGCGGCACGCCGTAGACGGCCGGGGCGGGCAGCGCGCCGTCGGCCGCGCGGGCGCGCACGTCCCAGCGGGCGAGCTGGGCCAGGCAGGCGCTCATGAGCAGGTCCGCCGCCTTGTCGGAGTCCGGCCAGAAGGACGCGGCCGGGTGGCAGACGAACCAGTTGATCTCGCCGAGGTCGCGGTAGTCGGGGCCGACGTCGGCCCCGGAGCGGTAGCGCAGCAGGTGCGCGGCGGCCACGACGAACGCGCGCTGCTCGGCGACGAGGGTGACGCGCTCGACCACCCACGGATCGGTGATGAACTCGTCGGGCTGGCGCGTCAGTTGCCCGAGGACGGTGTTCACGGAGACGGAGACGCCCGGCACGACGGCGGCCACATGGCTGTTCACCAGATCGGTGAGCTGGTCGCGGTCGTCGCGGTGGAAGGGGCGTACCTGGAGCGCGGACATGCGGGGACCTCCCGGTCGGGTTGCGTGTGCTTCAGGAGGCCGCCATGCGATGCGGTACGCGATCGATCCTACGACACGTGCCGCCGCGCCGGAGCGACCGTACCGATGTGGCCCCGCGGACACGGGCTCACGGGTGCGACGCGTGCGAAAGCGGCGCGGCCCGACGAGACTCGTACGGATCCGGCGCCGCCGGAAGGATGCCGTCTCGCGATCCGGTCGCCGCCGGAAGGATGGAGCCCCGCCCCGCATGCCCACCCCACCGCACGCGTCCGACCGGCCGAGTGCCGCGCTCGCCATGTCGCCCGGCGCCGCCGACGCCCTGCTCGGGCCCGACGTGCTCGCCGCGTTCGCCGGAGTCTGCGCGCTCCGGCACCCGCCCGTCCTCGACGACTTCTCCGACGAGCGGGCCCGGGAGGTGCTCGGGCGGGCCGAGCTGCTGATCACCGGCTGGGGCTGTCCACCGCTCGACGAGGCCGCCCTCGCCGCCGCGCCGAAGCTGCGGGCCGTCGTGCACACCGCCGGGTCCGTGCGCGGCCATCTCACGCCCGCCTGCTGGGAGCGCGGCATCGAGGTGTCGTCGGCGGCCGCCGCGAACGCGCTGCCGGTCGCCGAGTACACCGTCGCGATGATCCTCCTCGCCGGCAAGCACGTCCTGGAGCGGTCCCGCGCCTTCAAGGCCGCGCGCGACCGCGACGACCCGCTGACCACACCGCGCGGAATCGGCAACTACCGCCGCACCGTGGGAATCCTGTCGGCCTCCCACGTCGGACGACGCGTCATCGAACTCCTTCGCCCGTACGACATCGAGGTGCTGCTGCACGATCCGTACGTGGACGAGGCCGAGGCGACCGCGCTCGGCGCGCGGGCCGTCGGGCTCGACGAGCTGTTCCGCCGAAGCGACCTCGTGAGCGTGCACACCCCGCTGCTTCCCGCCACGCGCGGACTCGTCGGCCGCCGCCAGCTCGCCGCCCTGCGCCCGGACGGCGTGCTCATCAACACCGCCCGCGGGGCCGTGGTCGACCAGGACGCGCTCACCGAGGCCGTGGTGGCGGGCCGGATCCGGGTGGTGCTCGACGTCACGGAACCCGAAGTCCTGCCGCCGGGGCACCCGTTGTGGGACTGCGAGAACGCGCTGCTCACCCCGCATCTGGCGGGTTCGCAGGGCAACGAGTGGCAGCGCCTGACCGATGTCGCGGTCAGCGAGGTCGCCCGGTGGGCGGCGGGCGAGGGCTTCGCGCACCCCGTGCGGGCGGACCGGGTGGCGTTCCTGGCGTGAGCGGATGGCCGCCCGGACCGGGCCGTTGTTCGCGGCGGAGTCGGTTGCGGATCGTCAGGCCCAAGGGGTCAGCCCTCCGGCGTCCGGGGCGGGGCATGAGCGGGGTCAGCCTCCGGTCGTGGAGCCCGGACGCACGATCATCAGGACGGTGACGGTGGCCCACAGGAGGTTGAACACTCCCGTGAACATGGCGAGTTGGGCGCTGGTCCGCGCGTCCAGCTTCACCGCGCCCGCACCTTCGACCGGGCCCCCACCGCCGGTCGCTCCGTCGGCCTCACGGACGTCCCCGGCCCCCGCCACCGCCTCCAACGCCGTCTCCTGGCGCGGCAGCACCAGCAGGATCAGGATCACCGCCGCGACGAACGTCAGCACGATCGACGTGATCAGCCAGGCGCTGCCGAGCACGCCCATGCTGCTCGCCGTCAGGAAGCCGAAGACCACCACGGCGATGGCGGCGCCCGCGTAGACGCGGCAGATGCGGTGCAGGGTCCGCAGCGTCGTGACGGGGGCCGCGTCGCCGGGTCCGGCGAGGGCGTCGCGAAGGACCTTGGGGAACATGCTGGCCGCGACGGCGACCGGCCCGACGGCGAGGATGGCCGCGAGGACGTGGAGGATGAGGAACAGCTTCGTCATGGGAGGGCTTTCGCGTCAGGGAGGGCGGACGGGACGCCGGACGGCGCAGGCACGTGTGCGGCGGCCAGGGTCGGAGCGGGGCGGGTTCGCGGCGGCCGGTGGCGGACGAGTGCGGGGGCGGTGCCGGGTGCGCGGGGTCGGACGGGCGTGGGCTCGGTGCCGGGTGCGCGGGGGCAGACAGGCGCGGGCTCGGTGCCGGGTGGCGGGGTCAGACGGGCGCGGGCTCGGTGCCGGTCGCGCGCCACACCACCCCGCGCCGCTCGTGCGCGAACAGCTCCTCGACCGCATGCGCCACGCGCGGCCCGAACTCGCGCTCCAGGAGGTGCAGTCCGAGGTCGAGGCCCGACGTCACCCCGGCGCCGCTGACCAGGTCGCCGTCGTCGACGACCCGGGCCCGCACCACGGTCGCCCCGAGGCCCCACAGGACGTCGAGGGCGTCGTGGTGGCCGGTGGCGTGCCTGCCCTTGAGGAGCCCGGACATCGCGAGGAGCAGGGAGCCGCCGCACACCGACGTCATGGTCACGCCGGGGCGGGCCATGGCGGCCGACAGGAGCGCGGGCAGGGCGGTGCGCTGGGTGCGGGCGAGGCGGGAGGGGATGCTGTCGTCCTCGGGGTCGCCCTGCTCGGTGGCTCCGGCGGCGCCCGGGACCAGGATCAGGCCGTCGCGCTCCGGGTCGAGGCGCGCCGTGGCCCTGAGGGTGACGAGGTCCAGGCCGCTCGGGACGTCGCGGGCGCCCTCCGCCGAGACCAGCTCGACGGTGATGGCGCCGTCCGTGGCGATGCCCCCGGCGTAAAGGATCTCCAGCGGGCCGAGGACGTCTAGCGGGTCGAAGCCGTCGAAGAGGACTGCTTGAACGTGCATGCGAGGTTCCGTTTCCTGGCGGGGGCCGCGGCCCCGGCGGGGCTCCGGCGCTGGTCCCGTGCTGTTCCCGGCGTCGAGGCTAGTCAGTGCCGCTCGCACGCCGACAGTGGCCGTAATGACAGCTTTCAACGGGATCTCGCCAGGGCGGGCGCGGGGTCGTGGTCACCCGCTCGCCGCCCGTTCGCGCAGGCCGTCGGCGGGCGGAGCGGGTGCGTGGGGCACGGAGGGAGCTCCGACCGGCCCTTGGCGGAAGTCCGGTGGTGCCGTACGTTGCCGCCATGCACACCGTCGCCTTCCTCGCCCTCGACGACGTCATCCCGTCCGACCTGGCGATGCCCCTGGACGTGTTCAGCAGGACCCGGCTGCCCGGCGAACGGCAGGCCTACCGGGTACGGGTGTGCGCGGCCGAGCCCGAGGTCGACGCGCGCGCGTTCTCGCTGCGGGCGCACCACGACCTGAGCGGGCTCGTGGACGCGGACACCATCGTCGTACCGGGCACCCACGACCCGTCCGCGCCGGTGCCGGAGAAGACCCTGGCCGCGCTGCGCGATGCGGCCGCCGCGGGCACCCGCATCGCGTCGATCTGCGTGGGCACGTTCGTCCTCGCGCAGGCGGGGCTGCTCGACGGGCTGCGGGCCACCACCCACTGGTTCGCGACGGACCACCTCGCCGCGGCCTTCCCCGACATCGACGTCGACCCGGACGTGCTTTATGTCGACAACGGCCAGATCCTCACCTCCGCGGGCGCGGCCGCCGGAATGGACCTGAGCCTGCACATGGTGCGGCGCGACTACGGCTCGGCGGTCGCCGCGGACGCCGCGCGCCTCTCCGTGATGCCGCTCGAACGGGAGGGCGGCCAGGCCCAGTTCATCGTCAACCAGCCCCCGGCGATGCCCCGCGGCCGCGCCCTCGAACCGCTGCTGCGCTGGCTGGACGAGAACGCCGCGCGCGACCTCACCCTGGACGACATCGCCGGGCACGCGGGCCTGAGCAGCCGGACGCTGCTGCGCCGGTTCCGCGAGCAGACCGGCACGACGCCGCTGCAGTGGCTGCACCGGGCGCGGGTCCGCCAGGCCCAGCACCTCCTGGAGACCACCGAGCACCCGGTGGAGCGGATCGCCACGCAGGTCGGCTTCGGCTCGCCGACCGCGTTCCGCGACCGCTTCAAGCGCGTGGCCGGAGTCAGCCCGCAGGCCTATCGGCGGGCGTTCGGCAGCACAGCCCGCTGACCCCGCTCACGCCGCCTTGCGTGCCACCACCATCCGCCAGTGCGGACTCCCGTCGTCCCGGCGGCCGAACTCCTCCAGGGGCCGCAGCCCCACCGTGAACCCGGCCCCCTCCAGGTCGGCCCGCACCCCGGCCAGCGGAAACGTGCGGTAGTACATGACGAAGGGCGGCTGCCGCAGCGCGTTGCGGGCCCGCATCGCCAGGTCGAAGCCGAGCATGCCCCAGTACCATGGTGACGTGAGTGGCTGTGGCGCGCCGATGGGGAAAGCGAACAGGCCGCCGGGGCGCAGCGCCCGGTGCACCTGGGCGAACAGGCCCGGCCGCTCGGCGGGCAGGAAGTGCCCGAACGCCCCGAAGCTGACGGCCACGTCGAATCCCCCGGCGAAGGGCAGCGCGCGGGCGTCGGCCCGCACCCAGTGGACCGCCGGGCCCTGCCGCCCCGGCCCGTCCCGCGCGCCGAGCTCCGCGCGGGCCCGCGCCAGCATCCCGGAGCTGAAGTCGACGCCGGTCACCTGCTCCCGGCACAGGGGCCGCAGGAGTTCCACCCCGGCCCCGGTGCCGCAGCACACGTCGAGGCCCGCGGCGAACGGGCCGAGGGGCCGCAGCGCCTCGGCGCACGCGTCGAGGATGCGCTCGGGCGTACGGAAGGGCGTGTGATCGAACTTGGGAGCCAGCAAGTCGTAGCCGTGCTCCGTGGACGACAGCGCCTGGACGGCCAGTTCGCGCAGCGAGGGGCCCTGGGAGGTGAACACCGGCACAGCTTAATGAGCGGTACGGCCCGCTGAGCCGTCCGGCCGGGGCCCGCCTCGTGGAGTTCCGGGCCCGTCGACCGCTTGGTCGGAGCTCCGGCTGCCGCACACCCGAACCCACGTCACGGAGGCGCACCATGGGCGCACGCAGGCAGTCGGGACCCGATGACCCCACGGCCGACGCCATGGCGGGCAAGACCCGGTTCGACGACATCTACGACCGGCCCGACCCGCGGGCGTACTTCCGCCGCCTCGCCCCGTACGACTACGAGATCCCGCATCACGCCCAAGGCGTCTTCCGCCGCACCCTCGCCGCGCGGCGCCGGGCCGCGCCGCCGGGACCCGACAACGACCTCACGGTGCTCGACCTGTGCTGCTCCTACGGCCTGAACGCCGCTCTGCTCAACCACGACCTGACGCTCGCCGACCTGTACGCGCACTACGCCGGTGAGGCCACCTCGGACCTCACCACCAGCGAACTCATCGACCTGGACAAGGAGTTCTACGCGGCACGGCGCCGCCCGGACGCGGTCCGCCTCGTCGGCGTGGACACCGCCACCAACGCCACCGCCTACGCCCTGGCCGTCGGGCTGCTCGACGAGGCGTACGCGGAGAACCTGGAACGCGTGCCCCCGAGCCCGGGCCTCGCGCGGGCCATGGCCGGCGTCGGCCTGATCACCGTCACCGGCGGCATCGGCTATGTCACGCACCGCACCTTCGACGCCCTGCTCGGCACCGCCCGCCTCCCCCTGTGGGTCGACGCGTTCGTGCTGCGGACCGTGCCCTACGACCGCATCGCCCAGAGCCTCGCCGCGCACGGCCTGGTCACCACGACGGACCCCGACCAGCTGTATCCGCAGCGCCTCTTCACGGGCCCCGAGGAGCAGGACGACGCCGTCGCGCGGGTGCGGGCGGCGGGCGACGACACCACCGGCCTGGAGTCCGCGGGCCGCTACTACACACGCCTGTACGCGTCGCGTCCCGGGGTCCGCTGACCCGTGTCCAAGGGCTCGCCCGGGCCCGCGGTCCGGGCGTATCGTTGATTGACGGACGGCTCGGAGCGACAGGGGGTCGTCATGGTGCAGGAACTCCTCGCGGCCGGCGTGGTGGCACTCTCCGCCGGTCTTGTGTACGTGGTGTCGGCGGCCCGTGTCGTCAAGCAGTACGAACGCGGTGTCGTGTTCCGTCTCGGCCGGCTGTCCGGGCCGCCGCGCGCGCCCGGGTTCACCATGATCGTGCCGGGTGTCGACCGGATGCGTAAGGTCAACATGCAGATCGTGACGATGCCGGTGCCCGCGCAGGAGGGCATCACCCGCGACAACGTCACCGTGCGCGTCGACGCCGTCGTGTACTTCAAGGTGGTCGACGCCTCGCACGCGATCGTGCGGGTCGAGGACTATCGCTTCGCGGTCTCGCAGATGGCGCAGACCTCGCTGCGGTCCATCATCGGCAAGAGCGACCTGGACGACCTGCTGTCCAACCGCGAGAAGCTCAACCAGGGCCTTGAGCTGATGCTCGACAGCCCGGCGATCGGCTGGGGCGTGCAGATCGACCGCGTCGAGATCAAGGACGTGTCCCTGCCGGAGACGATGAAGCGGTCGATGGCCCGGCAGGCCGAGGCGGACCGGGAGCGGCGCGCCCGCGTCATCAACGCCGACGCCGAGCTGCAGGCCTCCAAGAAGCTCGCCGAGGCCGCGAGCGAGATGTCCGAGCAGCCCGCCGCGCTGCAACTGCGGCTCCTGCAGACCGTCGTGGCCGTGGCCGCCGAGAAGAACTCGACCCTGGTCCTGCCCTTCCCCGTCGAACTCCTCCGCTTCCTGGAACGGGCCGCGAACCAGCAGCCGCAGCCTGCGACGCCCCCGCCCGCGAGCGCGGAACCGCAGGCCGTGGCCGGGGAGCGGGCCGTCGGCGTGCCGCGCGAAGTCACCGCGCCGGCGGTGGACGCGATCCCGCGGGTCACCGGCAGCCCGGCGCCGCCCGTGGAGGCCGAGGCGGCGCCCGTGGGGGCCGAGGCGGCGCCCGTGGAGGCCGAGGCGGCGCCCTGAACCCGGCCCCGGACTCCGGGCGGACCCGGCCTCACCCCGGGTCCGCCCGGTCTGAACCCCGGGGTCGCCCCGTCGAAACCCCGGGGCCGCCCCGTCGATTCCTCCGGCACACCCATTGAGCGCGTCGGCGCCCGCATGCTAGAAAGCGCTTACTGAACGCCGGTCTCCCGCACCGCCCGGCACCTGCCCGCGCCCCCGACGCACGCGCCCCTCCGCTCCTCCCCTCCCCGGCCCCCTGGAGCCCCCGCATGCCCACTCCTTGGCCCCGCCGCGCCTTCCTCCTGACCACCGGCACCTCGGCGCTCTCCCTCGCCGCCCCCGCCACGGCCACCCCGGCCTTCGCGACCGCCCCCGACACCGGGGCCACGGGGGCCGCAGCCGCGGCCACCGCCGACGCCGACGCGTTCGCCGCACTGCGCGCCAAGTGGCGCACCCTGATACTCGGCGAGGGATTCAGCCCGACCGCCGAGCCGTTCAAGAGCCGCCTGGCCCAACTGGGCACCTCTGCACGGCAGTTGAGGGACACGATGGCTCCCGCGACCGGCTCGCTGTGGCCCGACGCCTCGTACGCCGACCCCGAACCGGACACCGACCAGGAGTCGTTCGGCTACTCCGCGAACCTCGTCACCAGTTGCACGCGGCTCGCCACGATGGCGCAGGCGTACAGCCAGCAGGGCACCGGCCTCACCGGGGACGCCACGCTCAGGACGGCGATCGTGACCGGCCTCGACCACCTCTACGCGCAGGTCTACAACGAGCGGCAGGCGCGCTTCGGCAACTGGTGGAGCTGGCAGATCGGCGCCCCGCAGGCGCTGCTCGACACCTGCGTCCTGATGTACGACGCGCTGTCCGCCGACCGGATCTCCCGCTGCTGCGCGGCCGTCGACCACTTCGTCCCGGACTCCGCGGTCGAGCGGTACACGGGCACCAGCACCGGGGCCAACCGCGTGGACCTGTGCCGGGTCCTCGCGCTGCGCGGCGTCGTCGGCGCGAACGAGGCGAAGGTCGCACTGGCGCGGGACGCCCTCTCCCCCGTCTTCCCTTACGTGACCAGCGGCGACGGTCTGTACGTCGACGGCTCGTTCATCCAGCACACCACCGTGCCGTACACCGGCTCGTACGGGTCCGTGCTCCTCGGCGGACTCGGCCTGCTGTTCGCGCTGCTCGACGGGTCGCCGTGGGAGGTGACGGACGGCGGCAGGCAGATCGTCTTCGACGCCGTGGAGAAGGCGTGGGCGCCGTTCCTCTACAACGGCCTGGTCATGGACTGTGTCGCGGGCCGCGCCATCAGCCGCGGCATCGCCGCCTCCGACACGAAGCAGGTGCAGGCCGACGACCATCTGCGCGGCCACCCGATCCTGGCGTCGATCGCGCTGCTCGGGCAGGGCGCGTCAGCCGCCGAGAACGCCCGCTGGCGGGGCCTGGTGAAGGGCTGGATGCGCCGCGACTACTACAGCCCGCCGCTCGACGACCCCCAGTTGAGCCTCACCCACCTGGCCCGGCTCAAGGCCGTCCAGGACGACACCTCCGTCACGCCCGTGCCCGAGCCCACCGGGCACCGCCTGTTCACCAACATGGCGCGGGCCACGCACCGCCGCCCCGGCTGGGCCGCGTCAATCAGCATGGCCGACGCCCGCATCACGTACTACGAGACCGGCAACGGCGAGAACCTGCGCGGCTGGCACACCGGCTCGGGCATGCTCGCCTGGTGGGGCGACACTTACGCCAACGGCCAGTACAGCGACGCCTTCTGGCCCACCGTCGACCCCTACCGGCTGCCCGGTATCACCGCGTCCCGCAAGGCCCTGGCGGACGGGGCGGGCGGCGACTGGGGCGCGGCGCGGCCGGACGTGAGCTGGGTCGGCGGGGCGAGCGACGGTCAACGGGCGGTCCTCGGCCAGCACTTGAAGGGGCTGCAGAGCACGCTGTCGGCCCGCAAGGCGTGGTTCTGTCTGGACGACGCGATCGTGTGCCTGGGCGCGGGCATCAGCTGCGCGGACGGCGCGGTCGTGGAGTCCACCGTGGAGAACCGCAACCTCGGCCCGACCGGGAGCGCCCCCTTCCAGGCCGACGGCGCCACCAAGCCCGCCACCACGCCCTGGTCGGAGACCCTCACCGACGCGCGGTGGGCGCACATCGGCGGCCACGGCGGCTATGTCTTCCCCGGCGGCGCCACCGTCCGGGCCCGCCGCGAGCGGCGCACCGGCAAGTGGAGCGACATCAACAAGGGCGGCGCCACCACCCCGTTGACCCGCACCTACCTCACGCTGCACGTCGACCACGGCACCGACCCCACGGACGCGACGTACGCGTACGTCCTGCTGCCCGGCGCGAGCGCGGCCCGCACGGCAGAGCGGGCGGCGGCCACCGGCTGGCTGCGAATCCTCGCCAACTCCGGGTCCCGGCAGGGCGTCAGCGTGCCCTCGCTCGGCTTCACCGGCGTGACGTTCTGGTCGGGCGGCACGGCCGGGGCGCTCACCGCGAGCGCCGCCTGCGCGGTGCTGGTCGCCGAGCGTCCCGACGGGACGGCGGTGGTGTGCGTCAGCGACCCGACCCGGGCGGCGCGCGCCGGTCTCACGGTCACGTGGGACCGGCCGGTCGCCGCGGTCACCGCGAAGCCCGCCACCGTCACGTCGGCCACCACGGGCGCGGCCCTGAAGCTGACGTTCGCCGACCTCGCCCCCACGAAGGGCGCCACGCAGAAGATCACCGTGCGTCTCGGGTGACGCGCCCGCGCCACCGCCGTCAGGGCGTGCGCAGGCCAGCGACGAGGAGTGCGACCAGGCAGCGCGGGTCGTAGCGGGGGTCGCTCTCGGCGCCGATGCAGAGGTTCCCGATGCCGCGCATCAGTTGGTACGCGGTGGGGTCGGCGCGGATCTCGCCCGCGGCGGCCGCGGCTTCGAGGAGTTCGGCGCACACCGGCAGGAGGCGGTCGAGGAAGTAGGCGTGCAGCGCCTCGAAGCCCGCGCTGTCGGACTGCATCGCGGCGGCCAGGCCGTGCTTGGTGACCAGGAAGTCGACGAAGAGCCCGACCCACCGTTCGAGGGCGGCGTGCGGTGTCGCCTCGGCGGCGAGGAGGGCGGGACCGGCCTCGGCGCAGGCGTCGACCTGGTGCCGGTAGACGGCGATGACGAGGTCGGCGCGGGTCGGGAAGTGGCGGTAGACCGTGCCGACGCCGACGCCCGCCTTGGCCGCGATGTCCCGTACCGGCGCCTCCACGCCCGAGGTGACGAAGATCGCCGCGGCCGCGTCGAGGAGAGTCTGCTGGTTGCGCCGGACGTCCTTGCGCCTGGATCCGGCGGCGCTGCCCGCGCCGGGGCCGCTGTCGTTCACCGCGACGTTCCTTTCCTGAGGGTGCCGGGGCCGCGAGGCGGATGCCGCGAGCCATGGGCCGGATACTCCCAGCCGCGCGGCGGGCGCCCCGAGCCGGGGGACGGCGCCTCCGGGGGTTGTGAAACGGAACCACGTTCCGTATCGTCGGCGGAGCGACGTTCCGTTTTGCTCATGATGGCAGAGCGGGGACCCGGCGACCAGCGCGTCCGTGCTGCCCGCCGCCACCCGGCCCTGCCCGCGGCGCCCCAGGCAGACCGGCCGGGCCCGCCGCGCCGAGACCCCAAGAATCCCCAGGGAAGGCACCTCCATGTCCGCATCAGCCGTCACACCCCCGCAGCAGCCCGCGGGCGCGCCCGCCACGGTCGTCTCCGCGAAGCCCGTCGTCCTGCCCGCCCCGGGCCGGGGCACGGATCTCCAGGTCCGCGTGTCCGCCCCCGCGACCGGCACCGGCCTGCCCGTCGTCGTCTTCTCGCACGGCTTCGGCTGGTCGATGGACGGCTACGCCCCGCTGGCGGACCACTGGGCCGCGCACGGGTTCGTGGTCGTCCAGCCCACCCATCTGGATTCCCGGACGCTCGGCATCCCCGCCGACGACCCGCGGACGCCCCGGATCTGGCGCATCCGCGTCGAGGACCTCACGCGGGTCATCGACGAACTCGACGTCCTCGAGGCCGCCGTGCCGGGCCTCGGCGGGCGGGTCGACCGCGGCCGCGTCGCCGTGGCCGGGCACTCCTGGGGAGCCCAGACGGCGAGCACCCTGCTCGGCGCGCGTGTCCTCGACGCCGACGGCGTGCCCGGCGAGGACATGGCCGACCCCCGCGTCAAGGCGGGCGTGCTCCTCGCCCTGGCCGGTCTGGGCGACGACCTGACCCCGTTCGCCGTCGAGCACCTCCCATTCCTGCGGCCGTCCTTCGACGGCATGACCGCCCCGGCGCTCGTCGTCGCCGGGGACCACGACCAGTCCCACCTGTCCACCCGCGGCCCTGACTGGTTCACCGACCCCTACGTCCACAGCCCGGGAGCCAAGAGCCTGCTCACGCTGTTCGGGGCGGAGCACTCGCTCGGCGGCATCCCCGGCCACGAGGTCGCCGAGACGACGGACGAGTCCCCCGCCCGCGTCGCCCTGCTCCAGCGGCTCAGCACGGCCTATCTGCGCGCCGCCCTCTGCGCCGACGACGTCGGCTGGAAGGCGGCGGCCACCGCTCTGGAGGAGGACCCCGAGCCGCTGGGGAGGCTGGAGAGCAAGTAGCACCGGGCCACGAAGGGCGCCGGGGCGCGGCGGGTCGCCGACGGGGTCATCGGCCGATCCGTGAGCCGAGGGTGTCGTCGCCGTCGGCGTCGTCCCTGGCGTCGGGCCCGGGCGGGTGGGGTGGTGCGGCCTTGCGCCACAGGGTGCCGGGCGCGGGGTGGGCGCCGCGGAACCGCAGCCGCCGGGCGGCACTCGTGGCCCGGCCGCTCCCCCGGCCCCTGCCTCCGCCCCGGCCCTCCGCCGTCCGGGACTCGCGCCGCCACCCGGGGCGCAGCGCGCTCGCCAGCCGCGACCGGGGCTGCCACTCCAGGCCGCTGGGCAGCCCCCAGCCGCGCTTGTACGCGGTGAGCCGCAGGACGAGTGCCACGGTCACGCCGAGCACGATGCCGAGGGTGGGCTGCTCGGCGTAACTGCACACGACCGTGATCGCGGCGGCGACCACCGCGACGGACGCGTACAGCGCGTTGCCGCCGAGCACCACAGGAACGCGGCGCAGCATCATGTCGCGCAGCGCCCCGCCGCCGACGGCCGTGATGGTGCCGAGCAGCAGCGCGGGCAGCCAGCCGAGCCCCGCCGCGAGGGTCTTCTGCGCCCCCGCGACGGCCCAGAAGCCGATCACCGCCGCGTCCAGCGCGGTGAAGAGCCGGTCCCAGGCCTCCTGGCTGATGCTGATGAGGAAGGCGATGAACGCCCCGGCGAGCGCCGTCGGCAGGTAGAAGACGTCGGTGAGCGCCACCGGCGTCCCGTGCTGGAGCAGGGTGTCGCGGATGAGCCCGCCGCCGAGCCCGGACACCACGCCGACGGCGACGAAGCCGAACAGGTCGAGCCGTTCGGTGCGCGCGATCGCGCCGCCCTGGAGCGCGGCGGCGAACACCCCGGCGAGGTCGAGCCCGCGCGTGGCCACGTCCACGCCGTGCGGCGTGAGGAGTTCGGCCATCGCCGCCCGCCTCCCTGCTCCGTTCCGCGCCCGGTGCGTCCCGTACGTCTCCTACGTTTCGTACGTCACCCGGCGGCGGACGGCGACCGGAGGCGGCCGGACGCCGGTCTCAGGAGGTGGCGGACGCGGGCAGGTCGGGGCTGACCTGGGGGCGCCCGGGCACGAGGCGCAGCGCGAGGACCATGGTGAGCCCGCCGCCGGGGGTGTCCTCGGCGCTGAGGGTGCCGCCCATGGCCTCGGTGAAGCCGCGGGCGACGGCGAGGCCGAGGCCCACACCGGCGCCGCGCGGGGAGTCGCCGTACCGCTGGAAGGGCTCGAAGATGCGTTCCTTGGCGTCGTCGGGCACACCGGGACCGCGGTCCACGACCCGCAGCTGCACCTGGTCGGCCATGGTGCTCGCGGCGACCAGGACGCTCTCCCCGGCGGGGCTGTACTTCAGGGCGTTCTCTATGACGTTGGCGACGGCCCGCTCCAGGAGGCCCTTGTCGGCGGCGACCATCGGCAGGTCCTCGGGGATGTCGAGCGCGACGTGCTCGGCGGACGAGGACATGCCTTCGAGGGCGAGCGGGACGACCTCGTCGAGGTCGATCTCGCGGACCATCGGCATGACGGTGTCGGTCTGGAGCCGGGACATGTCCAGGAGGTTGCCCACCAGGTGGTCGAGGCGGTCGGCGCCGGCCTCGATGGCGGCGAGGAGTTCCGCCTGGTCCTCCTCGGACCACTCGATGTCGTCCGAGCGGAGGCTCGAGACGGACGCCTTGATGCCGGCGAGGGGGGTGCGCAGGTCGTGGCTGACGGCGGCGAGCAGGGCGGTGCGGATGCGGTTGCCCTCGGCGAGGGTGCGGGCCTCCTCGGCCTGGGACTGCAGGCGCTGGCGGTCGAGGACCACGGCGGCCTGCGCGGCGAAGGCGCCGAGGACGCGGCGGTCCTCGGCGGGCAGGACGCGGCCGATGAGGGCGAGGGACATGTAGTCGCCGACGGGCATGTCGACGTCGGCGTCCTCGGGGCGGCCGACGTGCGGGCGGGGGCCGACGCTGGCCGCGCAGGTCCACAGGGCGATGTCGCTCTCGCGCTCCAGGAGCGCCACGGACTCCATGGCGAAGGTCTCGCGGACGGTCTCCAGGAGAGATTCGAGGCTGTTCTCGCCGCGCAGGACGCTGCCCGCCAGGTACGACAGGATCTCCGACTCGGCGCGGAGCCGCGCCGCCTGGTGGGTGCGCCGGGCCGCCAGGTCCACGACCGACGCCACGGACACCGCCACCGCCACGAAGATCACGAGGGCGACGATGTTCTTCGGGTTGGAGATCAGGATGTGATGGACGGGCGGCGTGAAGTAGTAGTTGAGCAGCAGGGAGCCGAACGCCGCCGACGCCAGGGACGGGATCAGACCGCCGAGCAGGGCCGCCGCCACCGTGAGCGTCAGGAACAGCAGCATGTCGTTGGCGAGGCCGAGGTCGGGCGCCACGCCGCGCAGCAGCAGGGCGAGCAGTATCGGCCCGACGATGCCGACCAGCCAGCCCCAGGTGATGCGGTTGCGGCCGAGGCGGGCGGCGCGCGGTGTGGCCGACAGGCTGCGTCCCTTGCCCGCCTCGTTGTGGGTGACCAGGTGCACGTCGAGGTCGGGCCCGGACTCACGGGCCACGGTGGCGCTGACGCCGGGGCCGAACATGTACTGCCAGCCCCGGCGGCGGGAGACGCCGAGGACGATCTGGGTGGCGTTGACGCCGCGGGCGAACTCCAGGAGCGCCGCGGTGATGTCCTCCCCTATCACCTGGTGGAAGGAACCGCCGAGGTCCTCCACGAGGGTGCGCTGGATCGCGAGTTCCTTGGGCGACGCCGCGGTGAGGCCGTCGCTGCGGGCGATGTAGACGGCGAGGACCTCACCGCCCGCGCCCTTCTCGGCGAGCCGCGCGGCACGGCGCAGCAGGAAGCGGCCCTCGGGTCCGCCGCTGAGGCCGACGACGATGCGTTCGCGGGCCTGCCAGGTGGAGCGGATGTTGTGCTCGCCCCGGTACTGCTGGAGGTATTCGTCGACCCGGTCCGCCACCCACAGCAGCGCCAGCTCGCGCAGGGCCGTGAGGTTCCCGGGGCGGAAGTAGTTGGACAGGGCCGCGTCGACCTTGTCGGCCTTGTAGATGTTGCCGTGCGCCATCCGGCGGCGCAGCGCCTGGGGCGACATGTCGACCAGCTCGATCTGGTCCGCGCGGCGCACGACCTCGTCGGGGATCGACTCGCGCTGCCGGACGCCGGTGATCCGCTCGACCACGTCGCCGAGCGACTCCAGGTGCTGGATGTTGACGGTGGAGACCACGTCGATGCCCGCCGCGAGGAGCTCTTCGACGTCCTGCCAGCGCTTGGTGTTGCGCGAGCCGGGGATGTTGGTGTGCGCCAGCTCGTCGACGAGGGCGACGGCCGGGGCACGCTCCAGGACGGCGTCGACATCCATCTCCGTGAACGTCGCGCCCCGGTACTCCAGGTCCTTGCGCGGCAGCACTTCGAGGCCGTGCAGCATCACTTCCGTACGCGGACGGCTGTGGTGCTCCACGAAGGCCACGACACAGTCGGTGCCGCGTTCGATACGACGGTGGGCCTCGGACAGCATCGCGTACGTCTTGCCGACGCCCGGTGCCGCTCCCAGGTAGATCCGAAGCTTGCCGCGTGCCATGTAACTCGTCTCTGCGCTCGGGGGGTGATTGATACGTTCATCAATCAAAGGCGCTCAGAATGCCAGACGCCAGGGCCCCGCGCACCGTTGACTTCACGTACCCGCTCGACCGCGCGCACCCGTTCCGCGAACGGCAGGGACAGGACCATGGTGAGCCCGCCGCCGGGAGTGTCCTCCGGGGTGAGCGTGCCGTCCATCGCCTCGGCGAGCCCCCGCGACAGGGCGAGGCCGAGCCCGAGACCTGTGGTGTTGTCGGTGTCGCCGAGCCGCTGGAAGGGCTCGAAGACCCGGTCGCGGTCGGCCGGAGGGAGGCCGGGGCCGCGGTCGACGACGCGCAGTTCCACGCGGCCCGCCAGGGCGCTCGCGGTGATCAGGACCTTGCCGCCGGCCGGGGTGTGGCGGGCGGCGTTGCCGACGAGGTTGGCTATCACCCGCTCCAGGAGCGGCGGGTCGGCGAGGACGGCCGGGATCTCCTCCAGGCTGCCCGTCTCGACCGGGCAGTGGTCGGGCAGCGAGTCGAGGGCGGGCGGCAGGACCTCTTCGAGCGCCGTGTCGCGCAGTTCCAGCTTGAGGGCGCCCGCCTGGAGGCGGCTCATGTCGAGGAGGTTGTCGACGAGCCGGTTCAGCTTGGCCATGGACTCGTCGGCGGTGGCGAGCAGTTCCTCGCGGTCGTGCTCGGAGAAGTCCAGGTCGCGGCTGCGCAGCGAGCCGATCGCGGCGAGGGCGGCGGCCAGCGGGGTGCGCAGGTCGTGGCCGACGGCGCGCAGGAGCGCGGTGCGCATCCGGTCGGCGGCCTTGACGGGCTCCACCTCGGCGGCGGCCTCGGCGAGCCGGGCCCGCTCGACGGCGGCGCCGACGTGCGCGGCGAACGCGGCGAGGACGCGGCGGTCGGCGGAGGGCAGCGGGCGGCCGCGCAGCACCAGGTAGGCGTCGGCGCCCGCGGGCACGGCGGTGACCGCCGCGTCCGAGGCGTCGGGCGGCTCCGCCACCAGTTCGGCGGCGGCAACCCCGAAGGCCTCCCGGGCGCGTTCGAGCAGGGCGGGAATGGGCTGCCCGCCCCGCACGATGGTGCCCGCGAGCGACGACATCGTCTCGGCCTCGGCGGTGGCCCGGGCCGAGCGCCGGGACAGGCGCAGCGACCGGTCGACGACGGCGGCGACGGTGGCGGCGACGATCGCGAACACCACAAGGGCCAGCATGCTGTTCGGATCACCCAGCGTGAAGTGCCCGACGGGTGGCATGAACCAGTAGTTGAGCAGCAGCGACGCGGTCACCGACGCCACCACCGCGGAGAGCACCCCGCCGATGCAGGCCACGCCCACGACGGCCAGCAGGAACAGCAGCGCCTCGCTGGTGAGGTTCAGGTGTTCGCGGGCCATGTCCAGGTCGAGGAGGAGAGTGAGCACGACCGGCAGGAGCAGTCCGGCGACCGGTCCGCCGACGCGGCGCGGGCCCGACAGCGTACGTCTGCGGGACGGCAGCAGGGTGCCTGCGCCCGCGCGTTCATGGGTGACGGTGTGGACATCGATGTCGCCGGACGCCTCGACGACGGCCTCGCCGGTGCCGCGTCCGGTGAGGAACCGCTCGACGCGGCCGCGGCGGCTGGAGCCGAGGACGAGCTGGGTGGCGTTCTCGGCGCGGGCGAACTCCACGAGGGCGGTCGCGATGTCGTCGCCGACGACCGAGTGGTAGCTGCCGCCCAGGTCCTCCACGAGCCGCCGCTGCCGGGTCAGGGACGCGTGCGAGGTGCCCGCGGCGAGGCCGTCGCTGCGGGCTATGTGCACGGCGAGCAGCTCACCGCCCACGGAGCGGTCGGCGATGCGGGCGGCGCGGCGGATCAGGGTGTCGCCCTCAGGGCCGCCGGTGAGGCCGACGACGACGCGTTCGCGGGTCTCCCACACGCCGCCGATGTTGTGCTCGGAGCGGTACGCCTGCAGGGCCTCGTCGACGCGGTCGGCGACCCACAGCAGGGCGAGCTGGCGCAGGGCGGTCAGATTGCCGGTCCTGAAGTAGTTGGCGAGGGCCGCGTCCACCTTCTCCGGGGCGTGGATGTTGCCGTGCGCCATGCGGCGGCGCAGCGACTCCGGGGCGACGTCGACGAGCTCGATCTGGTGGGCGCGGCGCACGACGTCGTCGGGGACCGTCTCGGCCTGCGGCATCTTGGTGATCTTCTCGACGACGTCCTTGAGGGACTCCAGGTGCTCGATGTTGACCGTCGTGACGACGTCGATGCCGGCCGTGAGCAGCCGGTCGACGTCCTGCCAGCGCTTGGGGTTGCGGCCGGCACCCGGGACGTTGGTGTGGGCGAGGTCGTCCACGAGCACGACCTCCGGGCCGCGGGCGAGCACCGCGTCCAGGTCGAGCTCGGTGAACTCCCCGCCCCGGTAGCGGACGCGGGCGCGCTCCACCACGTCGAGCCCCGCCGCCTCGGCCTCCGTGAGCAGGGATTCCGTGTGCGGGCGCCGACGGCACTCCACGAGGCCCACGACGACGTCGGCGCCGCGTGCGGCCCGTCGCCGCCCTTCGTCGAGCATGCGGCAGGTCTTGCCGACCCCCGGTGCCGCTCCGAGGTAGATCTTCAGCTGTCCGGGTCGTACGTGCGTCATCGCGCCGGTGTCAGAACCTCTCCGGGAAGAGCCGCGCGAGGACGAGATAGCCGACCAGGCTGACGGCGATGACGAGTCCCACCACATTCTCAGCGCTCACGGTCCTCAACTCCCTTGGCGTGCTGGGTGACTTCCCCACCGAAGCCGCTCGCGGGACCTGCGGATACGGCCCTTGACACATCCTTGGCAGCTCCCACCAGGACGTTGACACCGCCTTGACATCCATACGCGGGGGCCGGGGAGCGGTCCCTGCGGGAGCGGCGGGAGCTGCGGGAACGTGGGAGCTGTGGGAGCCACGGGCGCGGGCTGGGCCGGTGCGGCGGCGCACCGGCCCGCCGCCCACCGGCCCACCGGCCCACCGGCCCACCGGCCCACCGGCCCACCGGCCAGTCCCTAGCGCAGGGACTCGATCGCGCGGGACATGCTCTCGGACCCGTGGCCCTCGGACAGCTGCCGCTCGAACAGGGTGTGCAGCGGGGCGAGCAGGTCGACGCCGACGCCCAGGTCCTTGGTCGCGGTGAGGATGTGGGCGAGGCCCACGGTGTTGATGTCCAGGTTGGACGTCTCGGTCCGGTAGTCCCCGGCGTCGATCTCGGCGGCGAAGCCGGGCAGCGCGGCGATGGCCTCCTTGAGCCAGCGCACGAGCAGCTCGGTGACCTTCACGGCCTCGATCCCGGCGGCACCGCCGACGGCCACCGTCTGGAAGAACCCGGCGAACATCCCGTACATGCCGCTGAGCAGCGCCACGTCGTGCACCGGCGCGAGCCCCGCGTCGGTGCCCACGAACACCGCCGAGCCCAGCGCCTCCAGGAGCGTCCGGTACCGCGCGAAGGCCTCGTCGTCGCCGCTGTACAGGACGAAGGCCTCCGGTGTGCCGACGGTCTGCGGGACCGCGTAGACCGCGCCGTCGACGTACGCGGCGCCCTGCCCCGTGACCCAGGCGCCGAGCTCGCGGGCCGGGCCCGGGGTGCCGGAGGTGAGGTTGACGACCACGCGGCCCGCGAGAGCGGCCGCGGTCGGCGTGAGCAGGGAACGCACGGTCGTGTAGTCGAGTACGCAGATGACGACCAGGTCGCTCGCGGCGACGGCGTCGGCCGGGGTGGCCGCCAAGGTGGCGCCCCGTGCGACAAGGTCGTCCGCCTTGTCCTGCGAGCGGTTCCAGACGGTGACCTTGTGGCCCTGGTCGAGGAAGGTGCGGGCGAGGACCTGCCCGAGGTTGCCGAGCCCGATGACGGTGACGGTGGTGGGCTCCGGGGTGGCGGCGTTCTCGCTGGTGGTGATGCCGGTGTCGCTCATGCTGTGCCTCCGTGGGACCGCGGCCCGGGCGGTGTGCCCGGCCTGTGGTCATCACCTTGCGGGCGGGGGCTGTCCGTTCACTGCCGCTTGGCTGCCGGTTCACTGCCGCTGCCGTCCCGGTGCCCTGTCGGCGCGGACGGCAGGGCGCTCACCTGCCGGGTTATCGTCGTCGGCATGCGATTCGGGGTACTCGGTCCGCTGGCCGTGTGGACGACAGACGGTGCGGAGGTCGCCGTTCCCGGCACCAAGGTCCGTGCGCTCCTCGCCCACTTGCTGGTGCACCCGGGTCATCCGGTGTCGGCGGACCGGCTGATCGACGCCCTGTGGGGCGAGGAGCTGCCCGACCACCCTTCGAACGCCCTCCAGGGCAAGGTGTCGCAGCTGCGCCGGGCCCTGGAGCGGGCCGAGCCGGGCGGCAGGGCCCTGGTCGGGGCGGGGCCCGCCGGTTACACGCTGCGGGTGGCGGTGGACGCGGTCGACACGGGCCGGTTCGCCGGGCTCCTCGAGCGGGCCAGGGCGGCGGACGCGCCCCGGGAGCGGGTCCGGTACCTGGACGAGGCGCTCGGGCTGTGGCGGGGCGAGGCGTTCGCCGACTTCGCCGACGACGCGTTCGCGCGGGGTGCGGCGGACCGCCTGGAGGAGGACCGGATCACCGCCTGGGAGGACCAGGCCGAGGCGCGCCTGGAGTCCGGGGAGCACGGTCCGCTCGCCGCGGATCTGGCCGACCTGGTGGTGCGGCACCCCCTGCGGGAGCGGCTGCACGCCGCGCACTTGCGGGCCTTGTACCGCGCGGGCCGCCAGACCGAGGCCCTGGCCGCGTACGAGGAACTGCGACACCGCCTGGCCGAGGAGCTCGGCCTCGTCCCCGGGGCCGAACTGGTGGCGCTGCACGGGGCGATCCTGCGGCAGGACCCGGCGCTGGCCGGGGTGGTGGGTGCGAGGACGGGTTCGTCGGCGGCCCAGTCGGCGCCGACCGCGCTTCCGCCTGCGGTGGCGGGTGGGGGGACCGGTACGCCGGTGGCTCCGCCGACGCCGACCGCGCTTCCACCTGCGGCGGTGGGTGGAGAGGCCGGTACACCGCCGACCCCGTCGACGCCGACCGCGCTCCCACCTGCGGCGGCGGGTGGGCGGGCCAGTACACCAGCGACCCCGTCAACACCGACCGCGCTTCCACCTGCGGCGGCGGGTGGGGAGGCCGGTACACCGCCGACCCCGTCGACGCCGACCGCGCTCCCACCTGCGGCGGCGGGTGGGCGGGCCAGTACACCAGCGACCCCGTCAACACCGACCGCGCTTCCACCCATGGCGACGGCTGGGGAAACCGGTACACCGGTGGCCCCATCGACACCACCCCCACTTCCCCCCACGGCGACGGGTGAGGGGACCGGTACACCGGTGACCCCGTCAACACCGACCGCGCTTCCACCTGTGGCGACGGGTGAGGGGACCAGTGCACCGGCCACCCCCTCGACACCGACCCCACTCCCACCCCCGGCGACCATGCCGTCGGCCGCAACCGCCGCGACTGCCCCTCCCCCGCCTCCCGCACCGGGCCCCGCGATCACCGACTCCCCCGCCCCCGAGGCCGCCGCGACCCCCGCGGCCCCCCGCACCAACCTCCCCGCCCCCGTCGCCCCGCTCGTCGGCCGTGACGACGCCGTGCTCGGGATACGCCAACTCCTCACCGCCACCCGGCTGGTGACGCTGACCGGCCCCGGCGGGGTCGGCAAGACGCGCCTTGCCTTCGCGGCGGCGTGCGGGATCGCGGACGGGTTCCCCGACGGGGTGTGGCTGGTCGAGCTCGCGGGGCTGAAGGCAGTGGGTGCGGTGGCGGGGCCGGGGCTCGGCCAGGTGGGCGAGGCGCAGCCCGCCACCGCGGCCGACTCGGTCACCGACCCGATCACCGACTCGCTCGCCGACCCCGTGGCCGAGGCCGTCGCCCGTGCGCTCGGGCTGCACGAGGAGCCGGGGGCGCCGGCCGCGGCGGTCGAACGGCTCACGGGGGCCCTGCGCGGGCGGCGGCTGCTGCTCGTGCTCGACAACTGCGAGCATGTGGTGGACGCCGTCGCCGAGTTGGCCGACGCCCTGCTGCGGAAGGTGCCCGGGCTCACCGTCCTCGCCACCAGCCAGGAGCCGCTCGACGTGAGCGGTGAGCGGGTCTGGGCGGTGCCGCCGCTCGAACTCGCGGGCGCCATGGAGCTGTTCCGGCAGCGGGCCGGGCTCGGCCCCGGGGCCGACCTCGGCGCGGACGACGCGGAGGCCGTCGCCGAGCTGTGCGTACGGCTCGACGGACTTCCGCTGGCGCTGGAACTCGCGGCCGCGCGCGTGCGCACCCTGGGCGTGCACGGGCTGCTGTCCCGCATCGACGACCGGTTCGCCCTGCTCGGCCGCGGCTTTCGCGGGGCGCCCGCCCGGCAGCGTACGCTCCGCGCGGTCATCGACTGGAGCTGGTCGCTGCTGTCCCCGCCGGAGCGCACGGTGCTGCGCCGCCTCGCCGTGCACGACGGCTGCACGCTCGACGCGGCCCGGGCCGTGAGCGCGGGCGGCGCCGTACGCGGCGCCGATGTGCTCGACCTCCTCTCCCGCCTGGTGGACCGCTCGCTGGTGGTGGCCTCCGATCAGCGGGACGGGCCCCGGTACTGCGTCCTCGAGTCCGTCCGGGAGTACGGCGTCGAACAGCTGCGGGAGGCGGGCGAGTACGCCGACGTGCGCGAGCGGCACAGCGTCCACTACGCCGGACTCGCCGTCACGGCGGGCCGGTCGCTGCACGGACCCGAGCAGCGCAGGTGGCTGGATCGCCTCGACGAGGAAAGCGCCAATCTGCGCCGTGCCCTGGACACGGCGGTCGAACGCGGCGCGGCGGGGCGCGCGTTGGGCATGGTGAACGCGTTGGCCTGGTACTGGGTGCTGCGGGGGCGGATCGCCGAGGCGCGCAGGTCGCTGGACTCGGTCCTCGCGATGGCTCCGACGGCGGAGGCGCCCGGGGCCGCGTCGGCCCCGGGCAACGGGTCGGCCCCGGACAGCGGGTCGGCGCCGAACACCGCCCGCACCCCCGAGCCCTCGGCGCCCGCCGGGTCCACCGCGAGCGCCCGCGCCCTCGCCCTCGCCTGGCGCACCGGCATCTCCCTGCGGGAGGGCGGCGACGACGCGGGCGTGGACGCGTACGCGGACGTCTGCACGGGCACGGACACCGGGCCGACCGCAACCGGCGCGGGCACGGACGTCGGCGTCGGCACGGGCGCCGCCGGTCCCGGCACCGGCACGACCACCCCTGAGCCACCCGCCGAACCCACCCGCCTCCTCCGGGCAACTCTCGCTGCCTACCGCGACCTTGACGACCCCTCAGGCCGCGCCACGGCCCTGTGGATCCTCGGCTCCGCGCAGTTGGGCGCGGGCGCCGTGCGGACCGGGGAGCGGCTGGTGAGCGAGGCGCTCGACGCGTTCACCGCCCTCGGCGACAGCTGGGGCACCGCCGCCGCGCTGAGCGTGCGGGCCCGGCACGCCCTCGCGCACGGCGACCTCGCCGCCGTCCGCCGCGACAGCGAGCAGAGCGCCCGGCTCTTCCACGGCCTCGGCGACGAATGGGGGCAGTTGCAGACCGTCTTCCCGCTGGCCACGCTCAGCGAGATCGCGGGCGACTACGCCGAGGCCGCCCGGCTGCACCGGGAGGGACTGGCCATCGCCGAGCGCCTCGGGCTCCGGGCGGAGGCGTCCAAGCGACTGTCGGGACTTGGCCGGATCGCGCTGCTCACGGGCGACTTCGACGAGGCCCGCGCCGCGCACGGGCGCGCCCTGCGGCTCGCGCGCGACCACAGCTTCCGCTCCGGCGAGCTGGACGCCCGGATCGGCCTCGCCCTCGGGGCGCGCAGGGAGGGCGACCTGGCGGGCGCGGAGGAGCAGATGCGTGACCTCCTCGCCTGGTTCCGCAAGGCCGACTACGGCCCCGGCGTCACGCTCGCGCTCGCCGAACTGGGCTTCGTGGCGGAGCTGCGCGGCGACGCGGCACGGGCACACGCGCTGCACGCCGAGGGATTCGACGTCGCCGTCGGCCTCGGCGACGCGCGGGCGCTCGCCCTGGCCCTGGAGGGCCTCGCGGGGGCGGCGGGCGCCGCCGGGGAGCACCTGGCGGCGGCGACGCTGCTCGGCGCCGCGGCCGCGGCCCGCGCCTCCGTGGGCGCTCCGCTCCCGGCGGGCGAGCGCCGCGACGTGGACCGGGTGGCGGCAGCGGCCGGGGCGCGGCTGGGCGGGGCGGCGTACGCCACCGCGTTCAACGAGGGCGAACGCATGGCCCCTGAGCAGGCACGACGCCTCGTGGCCGCGACGCCCGGGCGGCCCGGGGATCCCCTCCCGTCGCTCTGACCTCACCCATCCCACCGGTCTCATAACTCCTCCGCGCCCACGCGGTCAAGCACTGATTTCCGGTCGAACGCCGCGCCGAGAAAAACGACCAACCGCTCATTTTCCCAGGTCAGCGTGTTGTTCTTGGTTATACCACCTGGCGGGGTTCACATTCTGGACGGTCGCCGCACACCACGACTGGCCGCCCTGAGCTGCCCGAACGGTCATTCGGCACTCGCTCAACGAACGCAGTCATCCGGAAATCGACCATCCGCTTGCCGCTTACTCAGCGCACTTGCAAGACTCCCGACCGCAACCAGGAACGGCACACGCAATCTCCACGTAACACCTGGTTTCACCCGCAAGAAACACAAGTCTCGTACTTCCCACCCGCATTGAAGGAGCGTCAAAGTGCGTCACCTCCCGAAGACCGTGAGCGCGGCCGTCGCCGTCGCCGCAGGCGTCCTGACCGTCACGGCGGTCTCGACGGGCGCGGCCGGTGCTGCGACCCCGGCGCCGACGGGCCTGTACGCCCCGTCGGACCTCGTGCTCACCGTCGGCCAGGGCGACGACGCCGCTACGGCCACGGTGCAGCGCGCGGTCACCCTCAGCTGCGCGCCCAAGGCCTCCGGCACCCACCCGGCTCCGCGCGCGGCGTGTGCCGAACTCTTCGCCGTCGAGGCGCGGTTCGAGAAGCTCGTCGACCAGGACCCGAAGGTCGCGTGCACCCAGGAGTGGAACCCGGTCGTGGTCTCCGCAGCCGGAGTCTGGCAGGGCAAGCACGTGTCGTGGACGACCACCTTCGGCAACCAGTGCGCCATGAACGCGGCTCTCACGGACGGCGCCCTGCTCAACTTCTGACGGATCATCCGTCCACCCCCAGACCCCTCGGCAACCTTTCGTGGGGGGAGGAAGCCGAGGTACGCGGCCCCCGATGTCCCGAGCATCGGGGGCCGCACAATGTCCGCGCACGCGCGCCGCGGCCGTCCGACGGGCGGGCCGCACAGGAACCCGCGGCCTCCCGTCCGGGTCGTTCCGGCGGAACCTGCCCGATCCTGTCCGGGAACCGGATTCCGTCCGGCCCGAGGAGGCCCCGCCGTGCAGACCCCCGAGACGCCCCCGCGCCCCGCACCCGCGACCACCCCGGGGCCCGTGCCCCCCGTCCCCCGCGCCCCCGCCGCGTACGCGGGCCTGCCGGGCGGCATCGGTGTGTCACGGCTGCGCGTGTACGACTGGCCGGCCGCCGACGGCCTGCGCGGCGGCACCCCGCACCTCCACCTCACCTGCACGGAGGGCTACGCGGTCGTCAGCGGCCGGGGCGCCGTGCAGACCCTGACCCCCGCCGGTTTCCGGCACACCCCGCTGACGCCGGGCGCGCTCGTGTGGTTCACGCCCGGGACGATCCACCGGCTCGTCAACGAGGGCGACTTGACCCTGCACGTCCTCATGCAGAACAGCGGCCTGCCCGAGGCGGGCGACGCCGTCCTCACCCTGCCGCCGCACCTGCTCGGCGACCCCGCGACGTACCGCGCGGCCACCGCCCTGCCACCCCGCGGCGCCCACGGGAACGACGAGGGCGACGGGGACGAGGGAGACAAGGGGGACGACGCGGCCGCGGCCGCCGCGACGGACGACGACGCCGTGGAGCGTGCGGCCCGGCGCCGCCGCGATCTCGCCGTCGAGGGGTTCACCGCCCTGTGCGCCGCCACGGAGGCGGGCGACCCCGAGCCCCTCGCCGCCTTCCACCGGGCCGCCGCCGTGCTCGTCGCGCCCCTGACCGCCGCGTGGCGCGAGCGCTGGCGCACGGGCGCCGCAGCGGCGGCCGCCGCCACCGGCGCACAGCTCGACGCGCTGACCAAGGGCGACGCGAGCCACCTCGCGGAAGCCGGGGTGCACGCCGAACAGCCCGTCGAGCGGGGCCGGTTCGGGATGTGCGGACGCCTCGACGTATACGAGACGGGCGCCGCCTGAGCCGCGTTCGGGAAGGGTTCGGGGCCGGGGGCGGTTGACGCCCACCAGAGGCGGCACCCCTGCCGCATGTCGACTCCCTCGACTCCTCCGAACTCCCCCCGACTCCCCCGACTTGAGGAGCCCGCGCATGAGCACCGCACACGACGCCCTGGACGGCGAGTACGAGCCCAACGCCTGGGACTGGGTGGCCGAGCACGTCGCCCGCTACGAGGGCAGCGGCGGCACCGAGGGCCTGGAGATGCACGGCTTTCCGACCGTCGTCCTCACCACCAGGGGCGCCAGGTCCGGCAAGATCCGCAAGACCCCGGTGATCCGTGTCAGCGACGGCACGCGCTACATTGCCGTCGGCTCCGTGGGCGGCGCTCCCAAGCACCCCGCCTGGTACCACAACGTCCTCGCGCACCCGCGCGTCCGGCTCCAGGACGGGCCGGTCGTCAAGGAGTACGAGGCGCACGTGGCCGAGGGCGAGGAGCGCGCCGCGTGGTGGGCGCGCGCGGTGGAGGCCTTCCCCCGGTACGCCGAGTATCAGGAGCAGACGGAGCGGATCCTGCCCGTCGTGGTCCTGGAACCGGTCGCCGAGGGGGCCTGACGCACGGACGACACATCGACGAGTACGACAGCGGGGACGACACATGAACCGGGCAGGGCACACCGTCGAGGCCGAACCCCTCACCACCGAGCGCCTCACGCTGGAGCCCCTGCGCGTCACGCACGCCGAGGAGCTGGCCCCCGTGCTCGCCGACCCGGCGCTGCACACGTTCATCGGGGGCGCCCCGGACGACCTGGCGACGCTGCGGGCCCGCTACGCGCGCATGGTCGCCGGGTCGCCCGACCCGCGTGTCTCCTGGTGCAACTGGGTGATCAGGGTGTCCGCCGACGGCCGCCCCGCGGGCACCGTGCAGGCGACCGTGGGGCCGGACGCGACCGCCGCCGGGCTCGCGGCCGAGATCGCCTGGGTGGTGGGCACGCCCTGGCAGGGCCGGGGCGTCGCGTCCGAGGCGGCGCGGGCCCTCGTGGCCTGGCTGCGCGGCCTGCCGCAGGTGACGTGCGTCCTCGCGCACGTCCACCCCGACCACGGCGCGTCGGCGGCCGTGGCCCGCGCCGCCGGGCTCACTCCCACCGAGGAGTGGCACGACGGCGAGGTCAAGTGGCTGCTCACGTTTGACCGGTGAGGCGAGGGGTGCGGCTCGGGCCGCGCCCGCCCGTGCTCAGTAGGGCCTGTCCCCCGCGATCGCGACGCGCTCCGCCACGCGGCGGTGCGGGGCGTAGTCGTCGACGGCGTAGTGCTGCGTCGCCCGGTTGTCCCAGAACGCGATGTCGCCCGGCTGCCACTGCCAGCGGACCTGGTACTCGGGCACATGGGCCTGGCGGACCAGATGGCCGAGGAGACGGTCGCTCTCGGCGCGGTCCATGCCGACGATGTGTGTGGTGAAGGACGTGTTGACGAACAGCGTCCGACGTCCGGTCTCCGGGTGGGTGCGCACCACGGGATGGGTGACGGGCGGGAACGCGTCCTGGAACGGGACCAGTTGCTCGGGTCCGTAGAACCGGGAGAAGCCCGGGATGAAGTCGTGCACGGCCCGCGCCCCTTCGACACGCGCCTTGATGTCGTCCGGGAGGTTGTCGTACGCGACGGCCATGTCCGCCCACATGGTGTCGCCGCCGACCGGCGGGACCTCGCGGAGCTGCAACACGGCGCCGAGCGCGGGCCGTTCGCGGAAGGTGACGTCGGCGTGCCACACGTTCTCGAAGGTGGGCGCCGCGGTGCCGCCCTTCTCGAAGCGCACGACGTCCTCGGCGGCGCCGCGCGCGAGCAGCGGGTTGGTCTCCAGCTCGCCCCAGCCGCGGGCGAAGGCGCGCTGCTGGTCGGAGGTCAGGTGCGCGCCGCGGAAGAACAGCACCTTCCACTCCAGGAGGGCGCGGTGCAGTTCGGCGCGGACCGCCGGGTCGAGCGGCCGGGTGAGGTCGGCGCCGCGGATCTCGGCGCCGATGACACGGCCCCTGGGCACGACGTCGACGTGCTCGTAGGGCCGCTCCGACCAGCCGTCGGGGAGGCGGCGCAGGGTGCGGCGGCCCTCGTACATGCCGTCGGCGGGGACCCGGGCCTCGCGGAGCGTGCCGGGGGTGCCGTGGGGCGGGTTCGGGGCGTCGTGGGGTGCGACGGTGGACGTGGGCAGAGCCGTCATGGTGATGATCCTCGCGTCGGGGCGAAGGGCCTGGACCGGGCCGGACTCAGGCCGGGCGAACGGGGCTTCGGCGCACGGCCCGACGCGTACGGAGACGTACGGTCAAGGGAGCGCGGCGCCGCGGGGTCGCGGTGGTCGCGTCAACAGCCCGATCGCTCGCACCCGCGCCGCCACGGGACGTTGAAACGCCCGAGGCCGGTGGTCAGGTGCTGGATCATGTCGGCCATTGTGGGGGCCGGTTCCCGTGACGTCAACAGGTGTTGACGGGGGCCGCCTGGCCTGCCCCGTACGGGGAAAACCCCGCCGACCTGCCTGGAAGATCCGAGGACGCCGGTGAGTTGTACGGGCGGCGCTCCCGCGCAAGGCTGACCCGGCCGACATCGCGATGCCCGGATGACGGATGATCGACCCATCCGTACCAGGCAACTGTGCAACGCAGAGAGGACCACCCCATGGATGACCGCTTCGACGTCGTCGTGCTCGGAGCAGGACCCGGCGGATATGTCGCCGCCATCCGCGCCGCCCAGCTGGGCAAGCGGGTAGCGGTCGTCGAGGAGAAGTACTGGGGCGGGGTCTGCCTCAACGTCGGCTGCATCCCGACGAAGGCGCTGCTGCGCAACGCCGAGCTGGCGCATCTGTTCACGCACGAGGCGAAGACGTACGGCATCAAGGTCGACGGCGAGGTCTCCTTCGACTACGGCGAGGCGTTCCGGCGCAGCCGCACCGTCGCGGACGGCCGCGTCAAGGGCGTCCACTTCCTGATGAAGAAGAACAAGATCACGGAGTTCGACGGCCGCGGCACCTTCCTCGACGCGAACACCCTCCAGGTCGCGAAGTCCGACGGCACGACCGCCACGATCGGCTTCGACCACTGCATCATCGCCACCGGCGCCACCCCGAAGCTGCTGCCCGGCACCCGCCGCAGCGAGCGCGTGGTGACGTACGAGGAGCAGATCCTCGCCGACGAGCTGCCGCGCTCCGTCGTGATCGCGGGCGCGGGCGCGATCGGCATCGAGTTCGCCTACGTCCTGCACAACTACGGCGTGAAGGTCACGATCGTCGAGTTCCTGGACCGGATGGCGCCGCTCGAGGACGCGGACGTGTCCAAGGAGCTGGCCAAGCAGTACCGCAAGCTCGGCATCGACGTGCTGACGTCGACCCGGGTGGAGAGCATCGACGAGTCGGGCGAGCAGGTCCGCGTCACCGTCACCGCCAAGGACGGCAAGCAGCAGGTCCTGGAGGCCGACAAGGTCCTGCAGGCCATCGGCTTCGCCCCGAACGTCACCGGCTACGGCCTGGAGGCCACGGGTGTGACGGTCACCGAGCGCGGCGCCATCGACGTCGACGGCCGCTGCCGCACGTCCGTGCCGCACATCTACGCCATCGGTGACGTGACCGCGAAGCTGATGCTCGCGCACACCGCCGAGTCCATGGGCGTGATCGCCGCCGAGACCCTCGCGGACGCCGAGACCATGGAGCTCGACTACCCGATGATCCCGCGCGCCACCTACTCGCAGCCGCAGATCGCGAGCTTCGGCTGGACGGAGGCGCAGGCCCGCGAGAAGGGCTTCGACGTCCAGGTCGCCAAGTTCCCGTTCCAGGCGAACGGCAAGGCGCACGGCCTCGGCGACACCGTCGGCTTCGTCAAGATCATCAGCGACGGTACGCACGGCGAGATCATCGGCGCCCACCTGATCGGCCCCGACGTCACCGAGCTCCTCCCCGAGCTGACCCTGGCCCAGCAGTGGGACCTCACGGTGCACGAGGTGGCCCGCAACGTCCACGCCCACCCGACGCTGGGCGAGGCCGTCAAGGAGGCCGTGCACGGCCTGGCCGGACACATGATCAACTTCTGACGGGTTCCGCCCCGCCGCCTGTGCGTGCGACGGCCCCGCCACTCGCGTACGGGTGGCGGGGCCGTCGCACGCGGACGGCGGGCCCCCGGGCCTCCCCCGCCCCCAAGTGGCGGAGTCGGGCTCCCCGGAAGATCCTGGGCAGGATGTGACGTGCCTCGGGGGCCGAGGAGAGGCAGCTGCCGATGTTCTCTGGCCTGGGCCGATTCGTGGTCCGCCGCCCGTGGTGGATCATCCTCGCGTGGGTGATCGCCGCGGGAGCCGTGATCTCACTGGCGCCGAAGCTCACCTCCAGTTCGGACGAGGCGAGCTTCCTGCCCGACCACTACGAATCCATCCGCGCTTCGGACCTGCAGGAACGCGACTTCCCACAGCAGCAGAACATCGGCGCGATCATCGTCTTCCAGCGCTCCGACGGCGCGCGGATCACCGCCGCCGACTCCGCGGCCGTCACCCGGATCGCCGAGGACCTGGCGGCGAAGAAGGTCAAGGAGGTCCAGGCGATCGACCCCGGCGAGGTCTCGCCGAACAAGCTCGTGCAGACGGCGATCGTGGCCATGCCGAAGGTCACCAACCCCGAGGACACCTCCCAGCAGGACGCGGTCGAGCAGCTCCGCAAGGACCTCAAGCCGGAGCTCAAGGGCACCGGTCTGAAGGCCGGCATCACCGGCTCCGCCGCGCAGGCCCTGGACGAGAGCGACGCCTCCGAACGGGCCGGGATCCTCGTCGGCGTCGGCACCATCGTGATCATCATCGTGCTGCTGCTCGTGATCTTCCGCAGCCCGATCATCGCGCTCCTTCCCGTCGTCCTCATCGGTCTGATCTCGCCGATGGCCACGGGTCTGATCGCCTCGGCCAACAAGGCCTTCGACATGAAGGCCGACTCCTCCATCCAGGAGCTCCTCACCGTCGTCCTGTTCGGCGTCGGCACGGACTACATCCTGTTCCTGCTCTTCCGCTACCGGGAGGCGCTGCGCGCGGGCGAGGACCCCAAGGGCGCCATGGTGCACGCCGTGGAGCGGGTCGGCGAGGCCATCACCTCGGCGGCCGGTGCCGTCATCGTCGCCTTCGCCGCGCTGACGCTGTCCTCGCTCGGCATGCTCCGCTCGATGGGCCCGGCCCTCGCGATCGCCGTGTTCCTGACGCTGCTCGCGGGCCTCACCCTCGTGCCCGCCGTGGTGTCGCTCCTCGGCACGAAGGTGTTCTGGCCGTCGAAGTCCTGGCAGCGCGAGCCGCACGGCACGGGCTTCGCCAAGCTCGGGGTGTCGATCGCGCGCAAGCCCGCCGTGTGGACGGTGGTCTCGGGACTCTTCATGGCCGCCCTGGCGCTCGGCGCGCTCGGCTACAAGGCGAACTTCGACCTCGCGGGCTCCTCGCTGCCCAAGGACAAGGAGTCCATCGTCTGGCAGGACAACCTGGAGAAGGGCTTCCCCGCGGGCAGCACCGACCCGACCTTCGTGTATCTGACGTCGACGGGCGAGGGGCCACTCGCGGCGGGCCGGCCCGCCGCGTTCCGCGAGCGGCTGCAGTCGGTGAAGGGCGTCGGCGAGGTGGCCGCGCCGCGCGTCAGCAAGGACGGTACGACGGCCGCGTACTCGGTCGTCCTCTCCGATCCGCCCGCCTCCGAGAAGGCCCTCGCGACGGTGCGGGACCAGTTGCGGCCCGCGGCCCACGACGACGCGCCCGCGGGCACGAAGGCACTCGTGGGCGGCACGACGGCCGTGTACGTCGACATCAACAAGGCCGTGGACCGGGACTACTCGGTCGTCTTCCCGGTGGCCGCCGTCGCGATCATGGTGATCCTGGGCCTGCTCCTGCGCAGCCTGGTGGCGCCCTGGTACCTGATGCTGTCGGTCGCGCTCGGCTTCGGCGCGACGCTCGGCGCGACCTCGATCCTGTTCCAGCAGATCGGCAGCCAGCCGGGCCTGATGTTCATGCTGCCCGTGATCATGTACTTGTTCGTGGTCGCGCTCGGCACGGACTACAACATCCTGATGGTCTCGCGGCTGCGCGAGGAGGCCCGCGAGGGCCGCGACCCGCACGACGCGGCGGGCACGGCGGTGCGCCACTCGGGGCCGACGATCGGCTCGGCGGGCGTGATCCTCGCGGGTACGTTCGCGACGCTGATGCTCGCGGGCAACTCCACGCTGTCCCAGATGGGCTTCTCGCTCTCCTTCGGCATCGTGATCGCCGCGTTCGTCATGGCGATGGTGTTCACGCCCGCGCTGACGGCCCTGATCGGGCATGCCGCCTGGTGGCCGGGGCACGGCGACGAGAAGCGGAACGGCGGCAGCGGGGGCGGGAGTCCGGACGGCGGCGGCCCGGGCGACGGCACGGAGGGCGGTGCGGGAGCGCCCGCCGGGCCGGGGCCCGGGGTGGGCGCGGGTCCGCCGCGGTGAGCGGGGGCTCGGTGCCGCTGGGGCAGCGAACGGTCCGAGGCGGCACCGCGGGGCGGGTTCGGCCCGGACGGGCCGGGTGCGGGACGGGCCGGACGGAGCGACGGGCCGGACCGGGCGGCGGGTGCCGGCTCAGGGAGCCGCCCGGTCGCCCTCCACCCGTCCGGCCCGGGCCCGCCCGATCCCCGTCAGCGCCCCTGTCAGCGCGATGACCACCGCGCACAGGCCGACCACCAGGCACACCCCGCGCACGCCCCACACCCCGGCGGCCATGGTCACGACGGCCGCGCCGACCGGGCCGAGGGCGTTGTGGATCGTCCAGAACGCCGAGGTGACACGGCCCAGGAGGTGGCTGGGCGTCACCTCCTGGCGCAGCGACATGGAGTTGATGCCGCCGACGCCGGTGCAGAAGAGCATGGCCGCCGCGAGCAGCGCGACCACCGGCACGCTGCCCGACAGGCCGAGGCAGGCCACGGCGACCCCGCCGAGGGCGTGCGCACCGATCCAGCTGACGCCGAAGCCGAGCCGTCCGCGCAGCCGGGCGACCACGAACGTGGCGGCGAGCGTCCCGAGCGTCCCGGCGGTCAGGACATAGCCGACGGTGCCGTCCCCGTGGCCGAGGTCGTCCTTCACGCGGTAGATGAGGACGTCGGTCACGCCGTACGTGAGGAAGGTGAGCAGCGCGAGCAGGACGGTCAAGGGCCGCAGGACGGGGTGGCGCCACAGGAACCGGGCCCCGGCGAGGAACTCCTCGCGCACGCCGCCGCGTCCGGCTTCCACGGGGGCGGGCTCGTCCGAAGTCCCCGGGACGCTCGGGGCACTCGGGGCACTCGGGGCACTCGGGGCACCCTCGACCGCCGCGGCGTCCCGCTCCGGGGGCGGGGCCGCCGCGCGGATCCGGACGAAGAGGATGCCCACCGCCGACACCGCGAAGGTCGCGGCGTCGATGCCGATGGCGGCCGCGGGCCCGAACGCGGCCGCGACCAGGCCCGCGAGCATCGGCCCGCCCGCGCCCGCGACGGCGTACGTGCCGTACAGATGGCTGTTGGCCTTCAGGATCTGCCCGGGCGCGACGATGCCGGGCACCACGGTCACGTACGTCACCTGGAAGAGCATCGCGAAGACACCGGCGACGGGCACGACCGCGTAGACCAGCCAGATCGGCGTCGCGAACAGCCACACCAGCGGAACGAGTCCGAAGAGCAGACACCGCGCGACGTCGGTGACCACGATCAGGCGGCGCCGGTCCACGCGGTCGGCGACGACCCCGGCGAACAGGCCCGTGACGATGGAGGCGACGCCGGTCAGACCGGTGACGAGACCCATCTGCGCGAGGGAGCCGGTCTCGTGCAGGACGAGCAGCGGGATCGCCACGTGCGAGAAGGAGTCACCGAGCGCGGAGAGGCCCTGAAGAGCCAGGAAGAGACGGTAGTTGGAGTCGGCCCACAGCGACTGCCCGGGCAGGGGTCCCCCCGCCGTCCGCGTACGCCGCGACGTGTCACGCCGGGCCATGCCCGTCCCCCGTCCCCGTTGCCGCTCCCCTGAACCGCCCTTCCCGCCAAGGGACTTACCCCTCGTCCCCGAAGGCCGCAGAGAGCTCCTGCGCCTCAGCGTACGTCGGCAGCCCCTCCTGTCCCACAGTGCCTCGCGTGAACGCCCGCGCCACCTCGACGGCACGCCCCACCGCCGCCCGGAACAGGAGCGACCCGGTGCTGACGCGGCGCACACCCAGGGCGGTCAGGCGCTGCGGCGTGAGGCCGCCCGGCGCATAGAGGATGTTCAGCGGTACGTCGAGGGCGTCGACGAGCCCCGCGACGGCGGCCTCGTCCTGGACCCCGGGCACGAACACGCCGTCCGCACCGGCCCGTTGGTAGGCGTCGGCACGCTCTCGGGCCGTCTTCTCGCCCCCGGCGTTCAGCCAGTACACGTCCGTGCGCGCGTTGAGGAACAGCGCGGGCACGGCCTCCTTCACGGCGCGGATCAGCTCACACTGCGGGCCGACCGCGGTGAGCGTGCCGTCCGGCCTGCCGTCTTCGAGGTTCACGCCGACCACGCCCGCGGCGGCGAGTTCGCGGGCGAGCAGGGCGACGTCGTCGGGCCGTTCGCTGAAGCCGCCCTCGATGTCGACGGTGACGAGCGCGGGCAGGCGGGCGATGCCGCGGGCGAGGGCCAGCGTCTCCGTCCGCGCGGCGCCGGTGGCGTCCGTCTTGCCCGCGGCCGCGGCGACGCCGAGGCTCGTCGTGCCGATGGCGGGGAATCCGGCGCGGGCGAGCGCGGCGGCGGAGGCGTGGTCCCAGGCGTTGGGCAGGAGCAGGGGGTCGCCGGTGCGGTGCAGGGCGCGGAAGGCCTCGTACCGGTCGGTCTGGTCTGTCTGTTCGGCCTGATCGGTCTGATCGGTCTCGGGCTGGGGCTGGGGCTGGGGCTCGGTCATGGGCGCACTGTGCCAGAAGCCTCGGACACAGCCGTGGACCGGTCGTGGCTCCGGCGGTCAGGACTGCCAGAGGAACGCGGCGGCGCGGCACGCCGGGCAGGTGAAGACGTATCCGATGCCGCCACCGCCGAAGTTCGCCGACGTGGCGAAGTCGAAGCCCTCCTCCAACTGGGCCACGAACGCCATCGGTTCCCCACACCCCGGGCAGGACGGCGTCTCGTCGCCCTGGAGCCAGGCGGGCGCGCCCCCGAGCTGGCCCTGCACCCGCAGCGTGGCCTCGTCGACGCCGTCCGCCCACAGGTCGAGCGCGGCCGGGAAGTCGTCGGCCGCGACGTCCTCGGTGCGCAGCGCGCTGACCGCGCCGAGCAGGGTCTCGCCCGCTTCCGGCACGGCGGCCGGGGCCAGGGCCGCGCCGTCGAAGAGGTACGCGCGGTTGGCGCCGCCCGTGGCGTCCCAGTCGTCGCACATGCCCGGGGCGTTCTGGCACAGGAACACGGAGACGACGTCCGGGCCGAGCGGCAGTTGCAGCAGGAACTGCATGGCCCCGCCGCAGGCCCGGCAGTGCGGCCAGTCGAACCCGCCCGGCACCAGCGGCACCCCGCCCGTGCGCAGGCCGGTGGCGTGGGGGTCGGCCGCGCCGTCGTGGATCATGAGCGTCGTCATGCCCAGACCCTACGGCCAGGCCTTGGCGCCCGGGTCCCGGTCCCGCCCCCCCTTCCCCTGTTTCCCGATCCCTGATCGGACCCCAACAGGAACCTGACAGCTTCCTCATAACTTCACGCCAGCCTGTGCGACAGGCCCGGCGCCGCTTGACCAACGGTGTCGGGCCCTTCCGAGTCAGAGCTGGAATGGAGCCCCAATGTCCCACCATGCCCGTCGCCGCCAGCGCGGCACGTCCTTGCGTGCCGCCGTCTTCGCCACCGCCGTGGCGGGCGGGGTGCTCGCCGCTCCGTCGGCCACGGCCTTCGCGAACGACACCCCGCCCAAGCCGAAGCCGACCGTCAGCAAGCCCGCTCCCGAGGACGTGGTGAAGAAGAAGCGGGCCGCCGCCGAGGACGCCGCCAAGGACGCGAAGCGGAAGGCTCCGGGGGCCATCCCGCGCGGTGGAGTCGCCGCCGGTGACAAGCCCGCCGAGTCCGAGAAGGCTCCCAACAAGCCGACGCCGAAGCCCGTCAGCGACGAGGCCCGGAAGCGGGCCGCGCAGGCGCCCAAGGGCGGTGTCGCGGCGGGCGAGCGCCCCGAGTCCGGCAGCGACGGCACGGCCACGCTGATCGGTTCGGCGGCGGGCCTCGGGCTGCTCGCCGGCGCCGGCACCATGGTCCTGCGCCGCCGCGCCACCGTGCGCCAGCAGGGCTGACACCGCCAGGTCCGGCCGACCTGACGCGCGCTGCCCGGCCCGGCACACGCCGGGCGACCCGAGGCGCGCCGTCAGGCCCGGCCGGCATCAGGCCCACCAGGCATCAGGCCCAGCAGGCCCACCCGCCACAGCAGCCCCACCAGCCGCACAGGTCCAGGCCCCGGCCCCACCAGGCACTCCATGCCCGGCACCCCCGGCACGCCTCGTGGGGCCCGCGCCCGACCCGGCCCGCGCATGAATTGGCCCGCGCATGAACCGGCCCGCGCGCGAACCGCCCCCGGCCGGACGCGCGTCGGCAGACCCGGCCGGACGCGCTCGGACGCCTCCGGCCCGGCGGGCGCCGGCCCAGCGGCACCCGCCCCGCCTCCTCGCACCCGCCCGCCCCTTCCTCAGGTTCCTCAGGCCGACGGCCCGCACTCCCGTCCGGCCCGACCTCGATCTCGGCGGTGCCGCCCCGGTCCCCCTTCACATGCCCCGGGGCGGCGCCACCGTTCACGGAGCTCTCATGTCCCTCGCGCAGCACCGGACGTCCCGTTCGCACGACGTGGCGCCCCGCACGTCCCCCCGGCGCCCGTCCGGCACCCTCGTGTCCGTCGCGGTCGGCCTCGCCCTCGTGTGCGCCGCCGTGAGCGGCTGCTCGTCCGCGGACGGCGCGCGGGCCGAGTCCCCGTCCACGTACACGGTGCGGTCGGACGAGGCCCGTACCGAGGAGGGTTCCGCGGGTGGCTCCGGGCGGTCGGCCGAGCGCGGTACGTCCGTGGGGGCCGCCGCGCCCGTGCACGTCGCGGTGCCGTCCATCGGCGTCAGCAGTTCCCTGATGCGGCTCGGCCTCAACGCGGACCGCACGGTCGAGGTCCCGCCGCCGGACAAGGGGATGACCGCGGGGTGGTACACGGGCGGGGCCGTGCCGGGGCAGCGCGGCCCGGCCGTCATCATCGGCCACAACGACACGCGCCTCGGCAAGGCCGTCTTCCACGACCTGAAGAAGGTGCGCGCGGGGGCGGACATCGCGGTCCGCGACGCCCGCGGCAAGACGACGCACTTCGAGGTGACCCGCACCGAGACCGTGAGCAAGAAGGCCTTCCCCACCGACCGGGTCTACGGAGCCACCAACTCCCGCGCCCTGCGCCTGATCACCTGCGACGGCGCCTTCGACGCGCAGGGCCACCCCGTGGACAACCTCATCGTGTACGCCACCGCAAATCGGTAGTCGATGTTCCGCACCCCACCCAGGCCTCGATGCCCTGGGCAACCAACGCGGGCGGCGCCCTGGGCGATTCAGGGTGCGGGGTAGGCTTTGCGCACAAAACTGTTCATGTGTGCGAAGTAGGGAATCAAAGGTGTCCGATCTGGGGCGGCTCGTGGCCGGCCGCTACCGCCTCGTCGAGCGCGTGGGCCGGGGTGGCATGGGCACCGTGTGGCGGGCCGAGGACGAACTGCTCAAGCGTGCTGTCGCGGTGAAGAAGCTGCACGTCCCTCCGCACGTGGACGACGACGAGATCCAGACGCTCCACGAGCGCACACGCCGCGAGGCCCGCAGCGCCGCCCGCATCACCCACCCCCATGTGATCGTCGTCCACGATGTCGTGGACGACGAGGGTCTGCCGTGCATCGTCATGGAGTACGTCCCCTCACTCACCCTGGGCGACGCCTTGAAGGAGCGTGGCGCCCTGCCGCCCGGCGAGGCCGCAGAGATCGCCGTCGCCACGGCGGCAGCGCTGCGGGCCGCGCACGACGCGGGCGTCCTGCACCGGGACGTCAAGCCCGCCAACGTCCTGCTGGGGCACGACGGTCGGATCGTGCTCACGGACTTCGGCATCGCCGTGGAGAGCGGCACCCCCTCCTTGACCAGGACCGGCGAACTGGTCGGCTCTGTGCAGTACCTGGCGCCCGAGCGGCTGCGCAGCGCCGAACCCGGACCCGCGTGCGACCTTTGGTCACTCGGCGTGATGCTGTACCAAGCGGTGGAAGGCCGCCATCCGTTCGAACGGGACACCGCGATGGAGACGGCCTACGCCGTCGCCACCGAACCGCACGATCCCCCCAGGGCTGCCGGGGCGCTCACTCCCGTGATCGAGGGGCTGCTCGTCAAGGACCCCGGGCGCCGTATGGAGGCGCACGAGGCCGAGCGTCTGCTGCGCCGGGCCAGTGAGTCGTCCACGGCAGTCCTCGACCCGGCACCGCCCCACGTGCGCTCTGCGCCCGGCGGCCGCGGCCGCCGGGCGGCCCTGTGGTGCGGGTCGGCCGCCGCCGTCGCCGGACTGGTGACGGGCGGTGTGCTGCTGTGGCCCGAGGACGCCGACACCGGTGCCCGGGCTTCCGGCACCGGCCCCGCGGAGCGCGGGCCCTCGCCCGGCTCCTCCGTGCCTCCGCTGCCGCCCGGCTATCACCTGGAGAAGCAGGAGGGCGGTCTCTCCCTGCCCGTGCGGGACGGCTGGAAGCGCAAGGACCTGCGGGGCGGCGACATCGCGTACATCGACCCGTCCGGGCTCGTCGGCCTGCGGGTCAACGTCGCCGAGTTCGCCGGATCGGACCCCCTGGAGCACTGGCGCCGGACCGAGGAAGCCCAGACCCGCCGCGACAACCCGGGATACGAGCGGGTGCGGATGACGTCCACGACCTTCCGTGGAACACCCGCCGGGTACTGGGAGTTCACGTTCGACGGCAAGGCACGCACGTACCGCGCGGTGGAGATGGCGTTCGCCGACGCCGACGGCACTCAGTACGTCGTGTACCTCTCCGCCCCCGACGCCGAGTGGAAGCGGCACCGGCCTGTCTTCGACGCCGCCGTGAAGGGCGTGCGCCTCAAGAAGTCGTGACGGCCACTACCGGCTGACCGGCCACGTCAGCAACGCTGCGGATCAACACATCTAGCGCCCGCGCGCCGCCTGCATCCGTGCCTCGGTCCGCCCCTGCAGCACCGCCGCCCGCTCCCTGATCGCGGGCAGTTCGGCACGCAGCGCGGCCCCCGGGCAGTCCGTGGTGTAGCCGTCGGTGTGCCCGGCCACCGCGTGGAAGGCCGCGTGCCCGCCCGCCGGGACGCGGCTGAGGCTGTTGCTGGAGACCAGGCCTGCCGTCCGCCGCGGATCGGTCTCGGCCAGGCCGAGCTTCCACGCGGCGAGCGCGGCGATCGCCTCCACCATCGGGGCCGGGACCGGGGTGCCCGCCGTGAACGTGCCGATCGCGGCGACGCCCGCCGTCCGGTGGTTGAACCCCTGCGTGTGGGCGCCGACGACGGGCTGGTCGACGCCGCCCCCGCGGCCCTCGTAGATCGTGCCGCAGCGGTCGACGAGGAAGTTGTAGCCGATGTCGTCGAACAGCCGGGCGCTGGTCTGGCCCTCCGCGAGGGCGCGGATGATGCGCGGAGCGTCGGCGCAGTCGTACCCGTTGGGCGAGTCGGTGTGGTGGACGAAGACCACGAGGACGGGACCGCTGTAGTGCGCGGGCGGCGTGGTGGGCCGGGTGTCGCCCAGCCACCGCTCACGCGGCACGATGACGGGCCTGGCCGCGCGGTGCGGCACGGCCCTGGCCTCGCTGTGCCGCCCGCCGCCGTCGACCGCGTCCTCCACCCCGGCCACGCACAGCACGAGGGCGGTCACGGCGAGCAGCCCCGGCAGACACGCGAGAACCCAGCGCCCGGCACGGGGCAGCCGCCCCGCCACCGTCTTCCCCAGGGCCCGCAAGGCACGCATGGCCCCACTCTCGCGGCGCCCCTCGCGCCCCGCCCCGTGGGTTGCTCCAGTCGAGCTACCCGGGGCGCGGGCGGACGCCGGGTGCCCGCCCCGGAAAACCCGCGGAAAAAAAGTTCGCCGGAGTTGTCGAGACCGAGTCGCCCGCTCCGACGTCCCCTGTGAGAGTTGCCCATGAGGGGCGACGACACAGCCAAGGAGTGGCAGCCATGAAGTATCTGGTGATGGTGCAGGGGTCCCAGGCCGACTACGAGGCCATGAGCGGCAAGGCGTCGGAGCACAGCCCGTCGTGGAGCGAGCAGGAACTCCAGGCGATGTTCGCGTTCATGGGGAACCTCAACAACGACCTGTCGGAGTCCGGCGAGCTCATCGACGGCCAGGGCCTGACCGAGCCCGCGCAGACCCGCCACGTCAGCGTCGACGACAACGGCCGCCCGGTGATCACGGACGGGCCGTACAGCGAGACCAAGGAGGTCCTCGCGGGCTACTGGGTCCTGGAGTGCGAGAGCCTGGAGCGGGTCACGGAGATCGCCAAGCGCATCAACGAGTGTCCCGCGCCCGCGGGCTCCCCGAACCCGACGGTGGTCATCCGGACCATCCAGGAGGGCGGCGAGTGCTGATCACCGCGAGGACGGGGGTGCCGTTCGCCGCACCTCCCGGAACGCCCGTCACCGCGCAGAACCGGCGCGCCCCCGGGAGGCCCGCGGACGGCGATGAGCGCGACCGGTGACGTCGAGGACCTGCTGCGCCTGCACGCGCCGCAGGTCCTCGGCGCGCTGGTGCGGCGCTACGGCCACTTCGACGAGGCCGAGGACGCCGTGCAGGAGTCCCTGCTCGCCGCCGCCAACGAGTGGCCCGAGCGGGGCGTCCCCGACAATCCGCGCGGCTGGCTGATCAGGGTGGCGTCGCGGCGCCTGACGGACCAGTTGCGCAGCGACGCGGCCCGGCGGCGGCGCGAGGAGAACGCCGCCCGGATGACGCCGCGCGACGCGTTCACCGCGCCCGCGCCCGGCGAGAGCCGCGCCCCGTCGGACGACGACACGCTCACCCTGCTGTTCCTGTGCTGCGAGCCGTCGCTGACGCCCGCCGCGCAGATCGCCCTGACACTACGGGCCGTCGGCGGTCTCACGACGGCCGAGATCGCCCGCGCGCACCTGGTGCCGGAGGCGACGATGGCCCAGCGCATCAGCCGCGCCAAGCAGAAGATACGGGGCGCTCCGTTCACACAGCCGGGCCCCGGGGACCGCGACCGGCGCCTGGCCGCCGTCCTTCAGGTCCTCTACCTCATCTTCAACGAGGGCTACACGGCGACGTCGGGCGCCGCGCTCCACCGCGCCGACCTGGCCCGCGAGGCGATCCGGCTGACCCGCGCGGTGCGCAGGCTGCTGCCCGAGGAGGGAGCGGTGACGGGCCTGTTGGCGCTGATGCTGCTCACCGACGCGCGCAGCGCAGCCCGCACCGGGCCGCACGGCGAGCTGATCCCGCTGGACGAGCAGGACCGCTCCCGCTGGGACGGCGAGGCGATCACCGAGGGCACCGCCCTGGTCGAGCAGGCCCTGAGCCAAGGCCCCGCGGGGGTCTACCAGTTGCAGGCCGCCATCGCCGCACTCCACGACGAGGCCGCGCGCGCCGAGGACACCGACTGGCCGCAGATCCTCGCCCTGTACGACATCCTGGTGCGCCGCGCCCCGGAGCCCATGGCCGAGTTGGGGCGCGCCGTCGCGGTCGCCATGGTGCACGGCCCGAGCGCCGGCCTCGGCGAACTCGCTTCGCTGGAGGAGAAATTGGCAGGCCACCACCGACTGGAGGCGGTACGCGGCCACCTCCTCGAACGCGCGGGCGCCCCCGAAGCCGCCCGCGCCGCCTACCAGTTGGCGGCCCAGCGCACCCTCAGCCGACCAGAGATCCGCTACCTCCAGATGCGAGCGGCACGCCTCTCCCCTCCCCCCGACGAGCAAGCCCCGTAAGGGGCGCGAGGAACTGCGCGCCCAGCCACCGACAAACCAACAGACGCGCACTACCCAAGCCCCGCAAGGGGCGCGAGGAACTGCGCGCCCAGCCACCGACAGACCGGCAGACGCACTACCGAGTACCGAGCAGACGCATCTGCACCCTTTCACGCGCCGACCGCACCCACGCGGCGGAGCCGCATTCGACACAGCCCCGCACACGGGGCCGAACCCACCGATCAAGGCGCCCCGCCCGAAACCGTGTTGGCGAAAGCACGCGCCACCGGACTGAGCGCGTCCCAGCGCCGCACCGCCCAGCCGACGGACAGCGGCGGCAGGTCCGGCACCGGAAGGAGGCGCAGGCCGGGCGGGCTCTCGGTACGCCAGCCGGGCAGGGCGGGCACGAGCGCCTGGCCGACGCCGAGTTCGGTGAGCAGCAGCGCGGTGTCCCAGTCGGCGACGCTGGTGTGTCCGTCGGGTCCGAGGTCGAGGTCGGCCAGGGCGGCGTCGAGCCGGGCGCGGGACGTGGCGGCCTGCGGGGGCCTGATGAGCCGGGCGGCGGCGAGATCGGCGAGGTCGGCGTGCGGCTTGGCCGCGAGCGGGTCGCCGGTCTGCACGGCGAGCACCCAGGGCAGCTCGGCGACGGGCCGCTGCTCGATGCCGCGCACGGGCGCGCCGACGGTGACCCAGGCCAGGTCCAGGTCGTCGGCGGCGAGCGCGTCGAAGCAGGCCCGGCTCGAACTCGCCGTCTGGAACTCCAGCGTGACCTGCGGGAAGCGCTGCCGGAAACTGACGACGGCCTTGGCCATGAAGTGCCGTACGGTCGTCGCGCCGGTGGTGACGCGCACCGCGCCGCTCTCGCCGCGCGCCAGGTCGCGCAGGCGGCGCAGGGCGACGTCGATGCCGCCGAGGCCGTCGGCCGCGGCGGCGTGCAGGATCCGTCCGGCCGGCGTGGGCACGACGCCGCGCGCGTGCCGCTCCAGGAGGCTGACGGCCAGCTCCTTCTCCAGGCGTTTGACGTGCTGGCTCACCGCCGACTGCGTACAGGAGAGGTCGCGCGCGACGGCGCTGAGGCTGCCGGCGCGGCAGACGGCGAGGAAGACACGGAGGTCGTCGAGCGTCACGACCCCCAAGCTATCGCTTGGGGCGCGACGGCCGACGCCCACCGCAAGGCCGGACCGCGCCTGACACCCGGAGCCGGACCACGACACCTCGGCCCGGCCCCCGCACCTCCACCACCCTCCCCGAGAACCGGTCATGTAACGCGGATCACACATAACCGACCCGACCCACGGGAACGCACACCCCTATTTCACCGTTGAACTAGATGAGAGCCCCGACCGCGATTCCCCCGTCCGGCCGGGGCTCTCACCGTGTCCGAGACCCGCGGCGGCAGTACTCAACTCGAAGCCGACTCCGCCACCGCTTCACGGTCCCGCCACCCCTTCGAGGGCGAATATGCCAACCGCACCGCGTGCGACCGGTCCGGACGGCATCATGCGTCCATGGACGGTCCAAAGTCTGTGCGGGTCCTGTTCCCACCCGACGAGTACGCCGCCGTGCTCCGGCACGCCGACCGCCTCGGGATCACACCCGCGGAGTTCATACGCCGGGCGGCGGCCGTCCACGCAGGACAGGAGCCCGAGACCTGCGGCTCCGGCGGCGCCCGTCGCACCGTGGTCGTACCCCCCGTGCGCCGCGGCCTCGACACCCGCGGCGCCCCCGCGCTCCAGCGGTTCCTGGACACCCTCGCGACCGCCGACCCCACCCGGGTCCCGCCCCAGCAGCCCACGGTCCGCAACTGCTCGGGCCCCTGAAACCACCGCCCCGGCCATGCCACCCCGCCGCCCGACGGCGGACCTCAGCCCAGCGACACCTCAGGCCGGTACAGGTCGAACCAGAGCGCCAGATCGAGCGCCCGCTCCAGGCCCCGCCGCGAGGCCGGCCGCACCTGCGGAGTGTCTCGGTGCGCCAGGCGACGCAGGGCCTCGCGGTCGACGAGGCCGAAGACGGGGTGCCCGGGCCTCGCGAGCAGGTCCTTGGCGTGCTCCTGGAGCGCGAAGGCGTACTTGGGGTCCTGCGTGGACGGATAGGGGCTCTTGACCCGGTCGCAGACGGAAGCGGGCAGGCTGTCCCTGGCGGCCTCCCGCAGCAGCGACTTCTCCCGGCCGTCGAAGGACTTCAGCGCCCAGGGCGCGTTGTAGACGTACTCCACGAGCCGGTGGTCGCAGAACGGCACCCGCACCTCCAGACCCACGGCCATGCTCGCGCGGTCCTTGCGGTCGAGCAGCGTGCGCACGAACCGGGTCAGATAGAGGTGGCTGATGGTGCGCATGCGGAACTCGAAGTCGCTCTCCCCGTCGAGGCGCTGGACGGCACCGGCGGCCGTGGCGTAGCTGTCGCCGACGTACGTCCGCAGGTCGAGCGCCTCCATGACGTCCGCCCGCAGCACGCCCGTCTCGTCGCCGAGGGTCTCCGCGTGCCGCACCAGCCAGGGGAAGGTGCCGCCCCGACGGGCCCCCTCGTCGAAGAACTGGAGGTAGCCGCCGAACACCTCGTCCGCCGACTCGCCGGACAGGGCGACCGTCGAGTGCTCACGGATCGCCTGGAAGAGCAGATACAGCGAGGCGTCCATGTCCCCGAAACCCACCGGCATGTCGCGGGCCGTCAGCATCCTCGCGCGCACCTCGGGGTCGGCGAGCGCCTGCGCGTCCAGGACGATGTCACGGTGGTCGGTGCCCGCGAGGCGCGCCACGTCGTGGGCGTACGGAGCGTCGGGGGTGCCGCGCAGCTCGTCCGCCACGAAGTTCTCGCTCAGACCCGCGAAGTCGACGGAGAAGCTCCGCAGGGTCTCCCCCGAGTTCGCGAGCTGCCCTGCGGCGAGGGCCGACATGGCGGAGGAGTCGAGGCCACCGGAGAGCAGCACGCAGCGCGGCACGTCGGCGACGAGCTGGCGGCGCACGATGTCGTCGAGCAGCGAGCGCACCGCGGCGACGGTCTCGTCACGGCCGTGCGGGTGCGGGCGGGTCTCCAGACGCCAGTAGACGCGGCTGCGCAGCCCCTCGCGGTCGACGGTGACGACGGTGCCGGGCTCCACCTCGCGCATGCCGTCCCACACGGCGTGCCCCGGCGTCTTCACGAAGGCGAAGACCTCGCGCAGTCCGTCGACGCCCACGCGGGCACGGGCCAGCGGGTTGGCGAGGATCGCCTTGGGCTCGGAGCCGAACAGGACGCCGTCGGACGTCGGGTGGAAGTAGAACGGCTTGACGCCCATGCGGTCGCGGACCATGACGAGGCGCTGCCTGCGGCCGTCCCACACGGCGAACGCGTACATCCCGTTCAGCCGCTCGGCGACGCCCTCGCCCCACTGGAGGTAGCCGCGCAGGACGACCTCGGTGTCGGAGTCGGTGCGGAACTCGTGCCCGTGCCCGGCCAGTTCGGCCCGCAGCTCGGTGAAGTTGTACGTCTCGCCGGAGTACACGAGGGCGACGGTCCCCTCGGGCGTCGTCGCGGTCATGGGCTGGCGCCCGCCCGGCAGGTCGATGACGGCGAGGCGCCGGTGCCCCAGCGCCGCGGGGCCCTCGGCCCAGGTGCCGCGGTCGTCCGGGCCGCGGCACGCCATCGTCTCCGTCATGTCGTCCAGGGTCCGCGCGTGCGCCCGCAGTTCGCGGTCGAAAGAGATCCAGCCGGTGATGCCACACATGGGGTTTCCTCCTGCCGTCCGGCTGCCTTCCCGGTCGTACGTCCTGAACGACCGAACTAGATGTAATAGGCAGCTATCTCTTCAGGGTCCGCCCGTGACCGCCCGCGGTCAACGCGACCACGGCCCGCCGAACCCGCGCCGACCCGGGGATTTCGGCCGCGGCGGGGCCAGGGTCAAGGAGCCACCAGGAAGCCCCACCGGGCCGTATCGCTCCGACACCCGCCGCGCGACCGCGCGGAACGACACCTTCCGGCCATGGGTAAAGACTTGCTCAACACATGTGCAAATACTGGAACATCACCGCACGGCGGCGCCCGGCCGTCAGTCCGCCGGGGCGGCCTCCCGGAGCAGCGCCTGGGCGTCCTGGCGGGCGTGCTCGATCGCGTCGGGGAAGATCCCCATGCCGTACGCGACGAGCCCGCCCTCGTGCAGGAGCATCAGGGACCTGCCCAGTGACCTGGCGCCGCGCGGTGCGAGCGGCCGGGACAGGTCGGTGAAGAGCTCCAGCATCCACGCCTTCTGGCCGGTGATCACCGCGTACGCGGGGTGCGCGGGGTCGGTGATCTCCGCGTGCGCGTTGATCATGCTGCATCCGCGCGGCAGGCTGCGCTCGGCCCAGTCGCGGGAGGCGTCGAAGACAGCCAGGACGCGGGACCGGGGCGCGCGGGAACGCTCCAGGTATCCGGCGAGGAAGGTCCGCCAGCGCTCGTCGCGGTCCGCCAGGTACTCGACGACGATCTGGTCCTTGGAGCCGAACCGGTCGTACAGCGTCTTCTTCGTCACGCCGGCCTCGGCCGCGATCAGGTCGACGCCGACGGCGTGGATGCCGCGCTCGTAGAAGAGCCGCCCCGCCGCCTCCAGGACCTTGCGCGCGCCGGGCGTCAGCGGGACGCGGCGCGGCCCCCGCCCAGGGGCGTCCGGTGCCCGCGTCGCGTCCGGTTCGCGCTTCCCGTGCTCGCTCATGCACCCACCTCACCACATCGAGCCCGCTCCCAGAGTAAACCGATCTGTATACTCACTGCCATGAAGTAAACAGATCGGTCTACTCCGCTCGGCCACAGGAGGCTCGCCGTGAACGTCCTGCTCTCCCTCGGATTCGTGCTGACCTGGAGCTCCGGCTTCATCGGCGCCAAGCTCGGCGCGGGCAGCGCGGACGCGGCAACCGTCCTGATGTGGCGGTTCCTGCCGCTGGCCGCGGTCCTCGCGCTGCTCGCCGCGACCGTGGCCAGGGCGTCCTGGCGCGGCCTCACGGCCCGCGACCTGGCACGCCAGGCGGCCGTGGGCGCCCTGTCCCAGAGCGGCTATCTCCTGACCGTGTACTACGCGATCCAGCTCGGCGTCTCCAGTGGTACGACAGCGCTGATCGACGGGACCCAGCCGCTGGTCGCGGGCGCGCTCGCCGGACCGGTGCTCGGCCAGTACGTGTCACGCACCCAGTGGTTCGGCCTCGCGCTCGGCCTGACCGGCGTGGTGATCGTCACGGCCGGGGACGCGGCGGCGGGCACCGGCGCGCCCTGGTGGGCCTACCTGGTGCCGTTCCTCGGCATGCTGTCGCTGGTCGCGGCGACCTTCCTGGACCGCCGCACGCGCACCCCCGTCGCACCCTCGGCCGCGATGACCGTGCACTGCGTGACCAGTGCCGTCGTCTTCACGGTCCTCGCGCTCGCCCTGGGCTCGGCGGCGCCCGTCGCCGAGACGTCGTTCTGGGCGGCGATCGGCTGGCTCGTGGTCCTGTCGACGTTCGGCGGATACGGCCTGTACTGGCTGATCCTGCGCCGGGGCGGCGTCACCCGCGTCAACACGCTGATGTTCCTGATGGCTCCGGTGACGGCACTGTGGGGCGCGGCGATGTTCGGGGAGCCGTTCGGCGCGCAGACCGTCGTGGGGCTCGCCATCGGGCTGGCCGCGGTCGTGGTGGTGCGGCGGGGCGAGGGCGGGCCGCGGCGCCCGGGCCGGAGCCGGGGTCACTCGGGGGTCAAGAAGGCCTGCACGGCGGGGGCGTAGCGGTCGGTGATGTCGGCTATCGCCGTCGCCCGCAGGTGCGGGCCGCGCGCGATGCCGTACATCACGCCGAGCCCGAGCAGCATCCCGACGGCCAGCTCGGCGCGCAGCCCCGCGTCCGGGCCCGCCAGACGGTCGCCGAGCCTGCGGACCACCTGCGTGCGGAAGTTGGCCCGCAGGACGTAGCCGTGCTCGCGGTGCAGCGGCGCGTACACGATGCGCAGGATGGGGTCGGCGCCCCGCTCGGCCTGGCTGGTCAGCAGGTGGTGGACCATGTGGCGGCCGAGGCGTTCCAGGGGCGCGTCGAGCACCTCCTCGGCGTCGGCCTCGAAGGACATGATCCCGGCGAACAGCGCGTCCTTGCTGCCGAAGTACTTCAGGACCAACGGCGGGCTCACCCCGGCGCGTTCGGCCACCGCCTTGAGCGTGATGTCGGTGTGCGCGTGCCGGGCGAGCAGATGGCGGGCGGCACGCACGATCGCGGCCTTCGTCGCCTCGGCGTCGCGGCGCGCGGGGCTCGGCGCGCACGGCGCCGGGTGTGGGGTCGAGCTGGTCATGGCGTCACTTTCCGTCGCTGGTTGCCTTTTTGGGCAACCGGGTCCGAGCGTATGGCGCCGGGCGCCCGGAGGACCACGAATCGGACGGACGGGACACGGAGACGCCGATCACGATCCGGCCCCCCGACTGCGCCGAAACGCTCGCCATACCCGCCGGGGCACACCGACCGGCGCGCACCCGCAGGAATGCCGGATGTCGGGAACTCCCGGACAGTCAGGACAGGTTGCCCGCCCCCTTTCGGACGGCGGCAATCAGCCACTAGTGAATGCGAATTCACCAGCCACCCACCTCTGGCCACGAATTGCCATTCACAGACGGAGAGTTGACGGTACGTCGAGAAAGCGAGCCCGCCCCGGCGAACCGTACGAGCCGCTCCACATCTCCTTCACCGGATACGGGCGAACACACGCACAGGAACCACGCGAACACACGAGAGGGAACGGCGCGCACACGCGAGAGGGCACTCCACGGAGAAAAGGTCCAGACCTTCGACAACACTCTGGTTCCTCTCTTCTCACCGAACGCGTCAGAAGGCCTCGCCGGTATCAGCCGCACCCCCGCCCCACGCCCCGGTCGCACCCGTACTGCCGCCACAGCCGACTCCGCCATACTGCGCGCATGGAGAGACTTCGAGTGGGCTTGATCGGCACGGGTCCCTGGGCGACGCAGACGCACGCGCCGGTGCTCGCCGGGCATCCCGGCGCCGTGCTGTCGGGAATATGGGGGCGCCGCCCGAAAGCGGCGGCCGAGCTGGCGTCCGCGCACGCCACCACGGCGTACGAGGACGTGGACGAGCTGTTCGCCGCGAGCGACGCGGTCGCCTTCGCGGTGCCGCCGGACGTCCAGGCGCCGCTGGCCGAGCGGGCCGCGGCGGCCGGCTGCCATCTGCTGCTCGACAAGCCGGTGGCCACCTCGCCGGCGGCGGCGCGCGGCCTCGTCGACGCCGTGGAGCGGGCCGGGGTGGAGTCCGTGGTCTTCTTCACGCTCCGCTTCGCCCCGCCCATGGCGGAGTGGCTGGCCCGCCGGGCCGAGGAGGGGCCGTGGTTCACGGCGCGCGCCGACTGGTACAGCTCGTTCTTCGCGGAGGACGGCACCGGCGCGTTCGACTCGCCGTGGCGGGCCACCAAGGGCGGCCTGTGGGACGTCGGACCGCACGCGCTTGCTGTGCTCACGGCGGTGCTCGGCGAGGTCACGTCGGTGACGGCGGCGCCGGGGCCCGCGGACACCGTCCATCTCGTCCTGCGGCACGCGGGCGGCGCGTCCAGCACGGCGACGCTCACGCTGCGGGCGCCGCGGGCCGCCGAGGGCCTGACTCTTGAGTTCCGCGGCGAGCGCGGGACGGCCGTGCCGCCGGGGTGGGGCGAGAGCGGCTGGGGCGATTCGACCGATGCGTTTCGGTCAGCGGTCGACGCGCTGGTGCGCGCGGCGGGCGGCGGGGAGCGGCATGCGTGCGACGTACGTTTCGGACTGCGGGTGACGGAAATCCTCGCTGACGCGGAACGACAAGCGGACGCACGAAGGGAGACGGAACTTCCGGCTCAGCCGCCGACCCGGGCCTCTTGAAGCACGTCCGGACACTCGGGCCGCCCGGAACAACACGGGCGGCCGGTACCGTGGCCGCTACGTAATGGCGAGTGACGGCACCGGCCGCAGCCAGTGAACCCAGGAACCGAACCGGGCGGTAACTGTCACGCGGGTACACACTGCTCAGTTTCCGACCACTCGGATCGGAATACGAACAACCGGTCCCACGCACTACCCGACTGCGACCCCGTAGGCCTAGGGGGTGTCCAACGCCGAGGAATTTCAGCCAATTTCACGCCACTCGAACAGGACGCCCCTGAGTTGTGCCCACGAGCCCACCGACGATCAAACCTGCAGGTCGGTGGTCTCGCGTACTCCATGATGCCGCATCGACTGATCGTTTTCTTCAGGCAATGTTTATGCCCAAAGAAGATGCGAATATTTAGACTGCTGATGCTCAACTCGGCGTGCACGAAGAGGGATTCCCACCATGAACAAGACGGCGCTGCGCGCTCTGCTCCGCGAACGACGCGCCCTCATCGCCCCCGAATCGCACGGGTTCGTCCGTTCGACGGGCCAGGGCCGCCGGGCTCCCGGGCTGTCCCAGCACCAGGTGGACCAGCTCCTCCACCGCACCCTCGGCACCTATCACCGTCTGGAGTCGGGCAATTACCCGAACCCTCCGACGTCCCTGCTGCGCGATGTCGCCCGCCTCTTCGGACTGAACGAGCAGGAATGGGTGTCCCTGTGCCGTTACGCCCTCCTGCAGGACCCGCCCGGTCCGCTGCACCTGACGTCGGGCAAGGAGATTCCCGGCGTCTGGCAGGAGGCCGTGGACGGCGTGCGGCACATGGCGTACGTCACGGACGCGTCCTGGGACATGCTCGCCCACAACGAGGCCTTCACCCGGATGTTCCCGGACAGCCAGGTCCCCACGAACGTCATGCGCTGGATGGTCCTCGACCCGGTGGGCCGCGCGCACCTGCTCGACTGGCGCACCGCCTGGGCCCCGATGGTGCTGCCGCAGCTGCGCGGCGCCCTCGCCGCCCGGCCCGAGGACGAAACGCTCCGCCAGATCGAGAAGGAGGTCCTGGCCGACCCCGAGGCCTCCCCCCACTACGGCGCCGGCCTCCCCTTCCCCCACCCCGACGGCGACGAGCGGCCCCTCATGCACGCCGAGCTCGGCCCCGGCTGGGTCACGATGTGCGCGGCTCAGCCCTTGACGGCCCCCGGCGCCCGGCTGATGATCCTTGTGTTCCACGCCGGGGCACAGCGCTCCCACCCGCGCACCCCCATGCTCCGCTCCTCTTGATCCCCCGGCGGGCCCCGGTCGGCCCAGAGGGAGTAACACGGCGGGACGCACGTTCGATGTGGTGCAGTACTTTGGGCCCAGATCCCCACATCGGATCACGCCTCGTGGGAGCTCCCTCATGCCAGTTCATGTACTCAGACCGCTGACCGTCCTGGGTGATCACCAGGTCACCACTGCGGAGATAGCCGAAGACGTCCAGGCCCACCATCCGGACCATCCGCGGCTGGGCGCGTTCCTGCGCGTGATCGGCAACTGCGGGGTCCGGACCCGTCACTTCACCCGGCCGCTGGGCTCACCCACCGTCTCGGGCTCCGCCGGTATCGAGGAACGCGTCAACGCGGCCTTCGAGGACGCCCTCGCCATGGCGGAGAAGGCGGCGAAGGCGGCCTTCGACGAGGCCGGGCTCACCGCGCTCGACATCGATGCCATCGTGACCACGCACACGACGAGCTGGGCCGTCCCCAACCTGGACATCAACCTGGTCGACCGGCTCCACCTACGCCCCACGGTGCGCCGCGTGGCCCTGACCACCGTGGCGTGCCCGGGTGGCGCCCAGGCCCTGATCCGCGCCGCCGACCTGGTGGCGGCCCGGCCCGGCAGCAAGGTCCTCGTGGTGGCCGGGGAAGTCCTGTCCGGCATCTACCACCAGGCCGACGACACCATCGAGTCGATGATCTACAAGGCCTTGTTCGGGGACGCGGCTGCGGCGACGATCGTCACCGACGAGCCGCTCGGCCCAGGCCTCGTCGTCGAGGACAGCTTCGAGTACGTGCTGCCACACAGCGTCGACCGCCAGGCGGGCCGTGTGGACCGCGCGGGGATCCACTTCGTCTCCACGAAGAAAGCGCTGTCCGCAGCCGACGACGTCCTGCCCCAGCTGAAGAACTGGGTCGGCACGGACCGCCCCGATTTCGCGGTCATCCACCCGGGCAGCCCGCGCATCATCACCGACACGGCGGCGGCCCTCGGCCTCGACGAGCACGACGCGCGCCACTCCACGGACACCCTCGCCCACGAAGGCAACATCGGCGGGGTCAGCGTCCTGCGCGTCCTGGAGCGCACCCACGCCGACCCGCCCGCCGACGGCTCACGCGGCTACACCATCGCCTTCGGCCCCGGCTTCGCCACCGCGGCCCTGCGCTGCCGCTGGCAGTCCTGACTCTCCCCGACAACCCCTCCAGCCAACGTCCCACGTCCCGGCCCGCACCCAGCACCCAGCCCAGCACCCAGGTATGCCTGAGGCACTCTGCCTGATGTGCGAGCCGCTGCCACCACCTCTTTGCTCCTCTTTTTCGATCTTTGCCGCACCTTTGCACAATGCAGCTTTGTCATCAGCAGCTTCGCGTGACGCGACTGTGCGTGCCGCGCCTTCGCGTGCCTCGACTTTGCGCTCTACGCGTTTGCGCAACGTGTCTTGGCGCAAGGCGGCTTCACCCGACGGGCCCTCCGCACGCGCCCCCCTTCCCCCGCGCCCCCCTCGTCCTTTCGGCCATAGCAATCCGTCCACCTGACCGATGGTGCGCCCGGGGCGCGCCGGAGAAGCTGGACGGATGTTCACGGCGCGTAATCCCAGGTGGTGGCTCAGGGCGGCGGGGGCCGTCGGCGTGGTCGCGGTGACGGCGGTGCTCCTTGCGAGCGTGTCCGCCCGGCGCGGGCGGACACGGCCCGTCCCGGGTGACGGCGGCGCGGATCCCCGGCTCGACGCGGCCGCCCTGGCGATCGCCGCCGTCGCGTCGACGGCCGTCCTCCTGGTGCTGCGCCGCCCCGTCGCGGGCAGGGACGCGGACGGCCGCGAGGTCGGCCGCTGATGCTGCACACCCTGTATCTGGTCGGCATCGCCGCCTTCGCCGCCAGTGGTGTCCTCGCCGCGCACCGCGCGCGGATGGATCCGTTCGGCGGGCTCGTGCTCGCCTTCGTCGCCTCCGTCTCCGGCGGCACCCTGCGCGACCTCATCCTGGACCGGCACCCGCTGTACTGGACGCACGACTGGGTCCTGCTCACGGTCATCGCCTGCACGGGCGTGGCCACGATGCTGTTCCTGCGCCACCGGGAGCTGCCGCAGCGCACGCTCATGGTGGTGGACGCCGTCGGCCTGGCCGTGGTGACCGTCATGGGCGCGCAGGCCGCCATCGGCGCGGGCGTCACACCGCTCGCCGTCGTCCTCCTCGCCGTCCTCACGGGGGTGACCGGCGAAGTCCTGCGCGACGTGCTGTGCGGCCAGTTCCCGCCGCTGCTGCTGCGCGAGGAGGTGTACGCGACCGCCGCGCTCGCGGGCGCCCTGTGCTACCTCGGCCTGCACCACGCGGGCGCGTCCCCGACCGCGACCACGGTGACCTCGGCCGGCCTCGTGCTCGCCCTGCGCCTCGCCGCGATCACGAAGTCCCTGCACCTGCCGCCGCTCTCCCGGGCCGGGAGCACGGACGGCGACGCGGCCCCGGCACGAAATCCCGTTGCCCCGCCGGAACCGCCCTGCTGAAGTGACCGCATGGATCACTCAGCGGTACTCGCGGCGTACGACCGGCAGATCCGGCAGAACCTGGATCCCGACGGCCCCGGTGTGGTGGTCGAGCGGGCGGACGGTGTCGTGCGCCGGGTGGGCGGCGCCCACGACTGGAACGGCGTCGTGTGGTCGGACCTCGACGCGAGCACCGCGGACGCGGCCATCGCCGCGCAGGTGCGCCACTTCACGGAACGCGGCCTGGAGTTCGAGTGGAAGGCGTACTCCCACGACCTTCCCGCCGACCTGCCCGACCGGCTCCTCGCGGCCGGATTCACGCCCGAGCCGCCCGAGACGCTGATGGTCGCCGCCGTGGCCGAGCTGCCCCTGGACGCCGGTCCGCCCGAGGGCGTCCGACTGGTCCCGGTGACGGACGCGGCCGGTGTGCGGCTGATGGTCGACGTGCACGAGCAGGCCTTCGGTACGGACGGCGGCGCGCTCGGCAAGCAGTTGCTCGACCAGCTCACGACGGCTCCGGACACCATCGCCGCGGTCGTCGCCCTCGCCGGTGACGTCCCGGTCAGCTCGGCCCGTCTGGAGTTCCGACCGGGCACGGACTTCGCGGGCCTGTGGGGCGGCGGCACCGTCACCGAGTGGCGCGGCCGGGGCATCTACCGCGCCCTGATCGCCCACCGCGCCCGCATCGCCGCCGACCACGGCGTCCGCCACCTCCAGGTCGACGCGTCCAGCCAGAGCCGCCCGATCCTGCGCCGCCTCGGCTTCACGGAACTGGGCACGACGACGCCCTACGTCCACAAGCCGTGAGCCGGGCGCGAGCACACCGCTGAGCCCCGCCCACCCTCACGTGTTCGGCGGCGTCTCATCCGGGAAGATCTTCGTGACGACCTTCCCGCTCTTGGTGAGATAGCCGTGCAGCATGCCCGGGCTGCTGTGCGGCGCGTCGAACTCGCCGTCGGGCGCGAGCGCGATCACGCCGCCGTCGCCGCCGAGCTTCGGCAGGCGCTTGACGATCACCTCGTACGCGGCGGACGCGACGTCGGCGCCCTTGAACTCCACGAGGCTGGAGATCGTCGAGGTGGCGGCGCCCCGGATGAACACCTCACCGGCGCCGGTGGCGCTCGCGGCGACCGTGCTGTTCTTCGCGTACGTCCCCGAGCCGATCAGCGGTGAGTCACCGACGCGGCCGGGCAGTTTGTTGGTCATGCCGCCGGTCGAGGTGGCCGCCGCGAGGTCGCGCCGCTTGTCGACGGCGACCGCGCCGACCGTGCCCTTGGACTGCGCGTCGGCGACGGCGGCGGGTGCGTCGGCTGCGCGACCGCCGCCCTTGCCGCCCTTCTCCGCCGCCTTGGCCGCCATCAGCGCGTCCCAGCGCGCCTGCGTCCAGTAGTAGTCCTGGGTGACGGTCTTCAGGCCGTGCCGGGCGCCGAAGTCGTCGGCGCCCTCGCCCGCGAGGAGCACGTGCGGGGACCTGTCCATGACGGTGCGGGCACCCGTGATGGGGTTGCGCAGGCTCTTCACGCCCGCCACGGCACCCGCTCCCAGATCCGAGCCGCGCATGATCGACGCGTCCAGTTCATGGCCCGCGTCCGCGGTGAACACGGCGCCCTTGCCCGCGTTGAACAGCGGGTCGTCCTCCAGCTCGACCACGGCCGCCTGCACGGCGTCCACGCTGGAGCCGCCCTTGTCGAGAACCTTCTGCCCGGCCCGCAGGGCCTTGCCCAGCCCGTCCCGGTAGGCCTTCTCGCGCTCCGGGGTCGTCTTGTCCCGGTCGAGCGCGGTCCCGGCGCCGCCGTGGACGGCCAGGACCACGTCCCGCGCGTCGGGCTTGCCCTTCCCGGCGGGGCGCTCCCCGTGCGCGGCGGGCACGGACCGGCCTTGGGGCTCCCGGTCGTCTCCCTGAGGGACGACCACCGCGGTCACGGTGACCGCGGCGGCGGTGGCGGTGGCGAGGACGGGAATCAACCAGGTCAGGGGGCGTCTGCGCATCGGCACTCCTCGGCAGAGGGAACGCGGGCGTCCACGGTAATGGCATGGCCATGACGCCTGCCAGAGCGCCTCCTCCGCCCCGGCCCGCACCCCCGTCACGCGCGCCGCGCCCCCCCTGGCCCGCCCCAGGGCCGGGGCCCGCCCGTCAGCGGATCGGCATCCCCGCCAGCGTGCGGGCGATCACCAGGCGCTGGATCTCGCTCGTACCCTCGAAGATCGTGTAGATCGCGGCGTCCCGGTGCATGCGCTCCACCGGGTACTCCCGCGTGAAGCCGTTGCCGCCGAGGATCTGGATCGCCTGGGCGGTGACCTTCTTCGCGGTCTCGCTCGCGAACAGCTTGGACATCGAGCCCTCGGCCGACTCGAACTTCTTGCCCGTGGTCGCCATCCAGGAGGCCCGCCACACCAGGAGACGGGCCGCGTCGATCTGCGTGCGCATGTCGGCCAGTTGGAAGGCGACGCCCTGGTTGTCGATGATCGGGCGGCCGAACTGCGTACGCGTCTTGGCGTACTCCAGGGCCTCCTCGTACGCGGCGCGGGCCGTGCCCACCGCCATCGCGCCGACCGCCGGGCGGGACGCCTCGAACGTCGCCATGGCGGCGTTCTTCAGCCGCTCCCCGTCCTTGCCCGCGCTCTTCGCGCGCTCACGCGCGCGTGCCAGGCGCTCGTCCAGCTTGTCCTTGCCGCCGAGCAGACAGGAGCCGGGGACGCGCACGTCCTCCAGGACGACCTCGGCGGTGTGCGAGGCGCGGATGCCGTGCTTCTTGAACTTCTGGCCCTGGGACAGACCGGGGGTGCCGGGCGGCACGATGAACGACGCGTGCCCCTTGGAGCCGAGCTCGGGGTCGACCACCGCGACGACCACGTGGACGCCCGCGATGCCGCCGTTGGTCGCCCAGGTCTTGGTGCCGCTCAGGACCCACTCGTCCTTGGCCTCGTCGTACACCGCGCGGGTGCGCATGGACGCGACGTCGGAGCCCGCGTCCGGCTCGGAGGAGCAGAAGGCGGCGACCTTCACGTCGTTCACGTCGCCGTACATCTGCGGGATCCAGGTGCCGATCTGCTCCTCGGTGCCGTTGGCGAGGACGCCGACGGCGGCGAGGCCGGTGCCGACGATGGAGAGGGCGATGCCCGCGTCGCCCCAGAACAGCTCCTCCATCGCCATGGGTATGCCGAGCCCGGTGGGGTCGAAGAACTGCTGGGCGTAGAAGTCCAGGGAGTAGATGCCGACCTTCGCCGCCTCCTGGATCACCGGCCAGGGCGTCTCCTCGCGCTCGTCCCACTCGGCGGCCGCGGGGCGGATCACGTCGGCGGCGAACCCGTGGAGCCAGTCCCGGACCTCCTTCTGCTCGTCGCTCAGCTCCATGGTGAACTCGGCCATGACCCCTCCAGGACTGCGGAACCCTGCTACGTTACTTCCGGTAACTGGAGTGTGTTACCGGCCGGTAGCCGCTGTCAACTCCCGGCAGCCCGTTCGATGCGCACCCTCCCGCGAGTGTTACGTTTCGCGTGCGTCAGGCATTTCGCACGGCGCGTGCGTCAGGCAATCGCACGGGCGGAGAGACACCCCATGGAGACCACGCAGCGGACCGATCAGCAGCGGTCCGCCGAGCAACGGCGACGCGAGCTTCTGGAGGCGGCCGACCGCGTCGTGCTCCGCGACGGACCCGGCGCCTCGATGAATGCCATCGCCGCCGAGGCAGGCATCACCAAGCCCATTCTGTACCGGCACTTCGGCGACAAGGGCGGCCTGTACGCGGCCCTCGCCAAGCGGCACACGGACGCCCTGCTCGCCTCGCTGCGCGCGGCCCTCGACGCCCCCGCCGAGCGCCGGGAGCGGGTGGAGGCGACGCTCGACACCTACCTCGCGGCGATCGAGGCCCGCCCGCAGGTCTACCGCTTCCTGATGCACCCCTCGGAGGCGGGCCCCACCGGCGACCAGGGCGGCTTCGACGTGGGCCTGCACTCGGCCCCGCTGCTCCGCCGCCTCGGCGAGGAGCTGGCCGAGGTCATCGAGGAGCGGGTCGACCTCGGCCCGGAGAGCGGCCGTCTGGCCCGGGTCTGGGGCCACGGCATCGTCGGCATGATGCACGCGGCCGGCGACTGGTGGCTGGGCGAACGTCCCTGCTCGCGCGCCGAGTTGGTGGGCAGCCTGGCCGACCTGCTCTGGGGCCGGCTCGCGGCGGCGGGCAACCGCATGGGCGGGCCCGGCTTCTGAGGACGCGCGGGACGGCCTCCGTGGCGCTTCCGGGACGGCGGTGACCGCGGTTCAGGCCGTGGTCACCGCGGCCCCGGCGCCGCTCGCCCAGGGAGCCTTCGCCGCCTGACGGAGCACCCGGCGGCGGCGCCACCCGGTGACGTGATCGGTGTACACCCCGCCCTCCAGGTGGTCGTACTCGTGCTGCAGGCAGCGCGCGAAGAACCCGGTGCCGTGCACCCGCACCGCGTCGCCGCGCATCGTGACGCCCTCCAGGACGGCGTGGTCGAAGCGCGGGGTCGCCGCCTCCAGGCCCGGCAGCGACAGACACCCTTCCGGCCCCCGGACGCTCACCCCGTCCACATCGACCAGACGCGGGTTCACCAGGTGCCCGAGGTGGCGCACGTCCTCGTCGTCGGGGCAGTCGTAGACGAACACCCTGAGGCCCACGCCGATCTGATTCGCGGCCAGGCCGACGCCCCTGGCGGCGTACATCGTGGCGAACATGTCCTCGACGAGCGCGGCCAGTTGGGGACCGAAGTCGGTCACCTCCTCGCCGGGGGTGTGCAGCACGGGGTCACCGAGCAGGGTCAGGGGTCGTACGCGCCCTGAGGCGCCCGGGATCGAGCCGTGTCGCATGGCGGCAAGAGTACGGTCCAGGGGAGAGCAGCAGCGTGAGCAGGTGGTGTGATTCGGGCTTGTCTGCCGATCTCGATAGGCTGGCCCGACACGATGCCGGGCAGGCGCGGCGCCGTACGCAAGGAGGATCACGAGAGATGGCAGGACACCCTGGCAGTGCAGACCCGCTGTCGCCGCGGGCCAAGCTGGCCGTGACGGCGGGCAAGGCGGCCGCGGCGGTGTCGCGCGCGGCGGGCCGCGGCAGCGGATCGGTGATCGGCGGCAAGGTGGCCCTCCGGCTCGACCCGGAGCTCCTCGGCAGGCTCGCCACGCACCTGGACGTGGTGCTCGTCTCGGCCACCAACGGCAAGACCACCACGACGCGGCTGATCGCCGAGGCCCTGCGTGCCAGCGGCCCGGTCGTCTCCAACGCCCTCGGCGCCAACATGCCCGCCGGAATCACCTCCGCGCTCGCGGGCGGCTCCGACGCGCGGTTCGGCGTCATCGAGGTCGACGAGAAGTATCTGGCGGGCGTCGCCCGTGACGTCGACCCCAAGGCGATCGCGCTCCTGAACCTCTCCCGCGACCAGCTCGACCGCGCCGGTGAGACCCGCATGCTCGCCGAGAAGTGGCGCGAGGGCCTGGCCGGTTCCAAGGCCGTCGTCATCGCCAACGCCGACGACCCGCTGGTCGTGTGGGCCGCCTCCTCCTCGCCGAACGTGGTGTGGGTGGCCGCGGGCCAGGAGTGGAAGGACGACGCCTGGTCCTGCCCGGCGTGCGGCGGCGTCATGCAGCGCCCCGGCGACGACTGGTTCTGCGGCGAGTGCGGCTTCCGCCGCCCCGCCCCGAGCTGGGCCCTCTCCGGCGACTACGTCCTGGACCCGCACGGCTCCGCCTGGCCCATCCACCTCCAGCTCCCCGGCCGGGCGAACAAGGCCAACGCCGCCTCCTCGGCCGCCGTCGCCGCCGTGTTCGGCGTGCCCCCGCAGGTCGCCCTGGAGCGGATGTACCAGGTGCAGGCCGTCGCGGGCCGCTATGACGTCGTCCAGTTCCAGGGCCGTGACCTGCGCCTTCTGCTCGCGAAGAACCCGGCGGGCTGGCTCGAAACGTTTTCGCTGATCGACCCGGCGCCGGCCCCGGTGGTCCTGTCGGTGAACGCCCGCGGCGCCGACGGCACGGACACCTCCTGGCTGTGGGACGTCGACTACACCCGCCTCGCCGGGCGCCCGATCTTCGTCCTCGGCGACCGCAAGCTGGACCTCGCCGTCCGGCTCGAGGTCGCGGGTCTGGACTTCCGTGTCTGCGAGACGCTCGACGAGGCCGTGCAGCTCGCGCCGCCCGGACGCATCGAGACGATCGCGAACTACACCGCGTTCCAGGACCTGCGCCGCCGCGTGGGCAACTGAGGCCGCCGGACTCCCCAGCACTTCGAGAGCTTCGTAGGGACCAATGAGCATGAGCGACAACAGCCTGCGTCTGGTGTGGGTCTACCCGGACCTGCTGAGCACCTACGGCGACCAGGGCAACGCCCTCGTCGTCGAGCGCCGCGCCCGCCAGCGCGGCCTCCAGGTCGAGCGGTACGACGTCCGCAGCGACCAGCCGGTGCCCACCTCCGGCGACATCTACCTGATCGGCGGCGGCGAGGACCGCCCGCAGCGCCTGGCCTCCGAGCGGCTGCGCCGCGACGGCGGACTGCAGCGGGCCGTCGGCAACGGCGCCATCGTCTTCTCGGTGTGCGCCGGCTACCAGATCCTCGGCAACGAGTTCATCAACGACCTCGGCCAGCGCGAGCCCGGCCTCGGCCTGCTCGACGTGGTCTCCACGCGCGGCGAGGGCGAGCGCTGCGTCGGCGACGTGCTCGGCGACATCGACCCGCAGCTGGGCCTGCCCGAGCTGACCGGCTTCGAGAACCACCAGGGCATCACGCACATCGGCCCGGGCTCGCGCCCGTTCGCCCGCGTCCGCCTCGGCAAGGGCAACGGCACCGGGGACGGCACGGAGGGCGCGTACAACGGCACCGTCTTCGGCACGTACATGCACGGGCCCGTGCTCGCCCGCAACCCCCTCATCGCGGACCTGCTCCTGAAGCTGGCCCTCGACGTGAACGCGCTGCCGCCGACGGACGACCGCTGGTACGAGGCGCTGCGCTCGGAGCGGATCAGCGCGGCGCAGCAACCGGCCTAGCGCCGCCTGGTGCGGGGTGGGCAGTCCGCCAGTGCGGGTCGGCCCGCCTCGCCGCCGATCGCGCTCCGCGCTCGTCCTCAAACGCCGGACGGGCTGTGTCCGTCTCGGCTCGTGAGCATCGTGTCCAGCAGACGGGCAGCCCTGCGACGTCCCTGCGATCGCCGGTAGGGTGGCCGCGATCCAGCCGGACGACGGGGTCCGGTCACCGACCCACGTAGCAAAGGTAATCCGTGCTATGCGCATTGGTGTCCTGACCTCCGGCGGCGACTGCCCCGGCCTGAACGCCGTCATCCGGTCCGTCGTCCACCGCGCCGTCGTCGACCACGGCGACGAGGTCATCGGCTTCCACGACGGCTGGCGGGGCCTGCTCGAATGCGACTACCGCAAGCTGGACCTGGACGCGGTCGGCGGCATTCTGGCCCGCGGCGGCACGATCCTCGGCTCCTCCCGGGTGCAGCCCGCCCATCTGCGTGACGGCGTCGAGCGCGCCAAGGGCCATCTCGTCGACCTCGGCCTGGACGCGGTCATCCCGATCGGCGGCGAGGGCACGCTGAAGGCGGCCCGGCTGCTTTCCGACGCGGGCCTGCCCATCGTCGGCGTGCCGAAGACCATCGACAACGACATCGCCGTCACCGACGTGACGTTCGGCTTCGACACGGCCGTCGGGGTCGCCACCGAGGCCCTCGACCGGCTGAAGACCACCGCCGAGTCGCACCAGCGCGTCCTGATCGTCGAGGTCATGGGCCGGCACACCGGCTGGATCGCGCTGCACTCCGGCATGGCGGCCGGCGCGCACGCCATCGTCGTGCCCGAGCGGCCCTTCGACATCGAGGAGTTGGCGAAGAAGGTCGGCGAGCGGTTCGAGGCGGGCAAGAAGTTCGCGATCGTCGTGGCCGCCGAGGGCGCCAAGCCCCGCGAGGGCAGCATGGAGTTCGACGAGGGCGTCAAGGACGTCTACGGCCACGAGCGGTTCGCGGGCATCGCCCGGCAGCTCTCCATCGAACTGGAGCAGCGCCTCGGCAAGGAGGCCCGCCCGGTGATCCTCGGCCATGTGCAGCGCGGCGGCACCCCCACGGCGTACGACCGCGTGCTCGCCACCCGCTTCGGCTGGCACGCCGTGGAGGCCGTGCACCGCGGCGAGTTCGGACGGATGACGGCGCTGCGGGGCACGGACATCGTGATGGCGCCGCTGGCCGAGGCCGTCGAGACGCTGAAGACCGTGCCGCAGGAGCGGTACGAGGAAGCGGAGTGCGTGCTCTGAGCCAGTAGCCCGTATTTCAAGTACTCGCCCCCGGTCGCAAGCGCGGCCGGGGGCGGTTCTACTCTGGTGCGGACACACAGCGCACAATCTGCACGAAACAGGAGCCAGCGGATGGATCACAGCGGGCACGGCATGCATGGCATGAACATGGATCTGCCGCCGTTCACGCTGGGGCGGGGTCTCGAACCCTCGGCCGACCCCTTCTTCCTCATCGGCTGCCTGGTGGCCCTCGCCCTCTACGGGTGGGGCGTCGTCCGCCTGGTGCGACGCGGCGACAAGTGGCCGGTGGGCCGCACGATCTCGTTCGTCGTCGGCGTCCTGACCATCCTGCTCGTGATGTGCACCAAGCTGAACGACTACGGCATGGTCCTGTTCAGCGTGCACATGGTGCAGCACATGATCATCAGCATGCTCTCGCCGATCCTGCTGCTCATGGGCGCTCCGATCACCCTGGCGCTCAGGGCCCTGCCGGTCGCGGGCCGCGGCCGCAAGGGCCCGCGCGAGCTGCTGCTCGCCCTGCTGCACAGCCGGTACGTACGGATCATCACGCACCCCGCGTTCACGATCCCGCTGTTCATCGCGAGCCTGTACGCCCTGTACTTCACACCGCTCTTCGACACTCTGATGGGCTCCAAGGCCGGGCACATCGGCATGATGGTGCACTTCCTCGCCGTCGGCCTGGTGTTCTTCTGGCCGATCATGGGTGTGGACCCGGGCCCGCACCGCCCCGGCTATCTGATGCGGATGCTGGAGCTGTTCGCGGGCATGCCGTTCCACGCGTTCTTCGGCATCGCCCTGATGATGGCGTCCGAGCCCATGATCGACACGTACAAGAACCCCCCGGCCTCGCTGGGGGTCGAGGCGCTCGCCGATCAGAACGCCGCGGGCGGCATCGCCTGGGCGTTCAGCGAGATCCCCTCGGTGCTCGTGCTGCTCGCCCTGCTCTTCCAGTGGTACCGCTCCGACCAGCGGGAAGGCCGCCGCAAGGACCGCGCCGCCGACCGCGACGGGGACAAGGAGCTGGAGGAGTACAACGCCTACCTGGCGTCACTCGCGGCACGCGGACGCTAGCGGCGGGGTGGCATCGCGGGTGAGGATGGACTCAGGCCACGGTTCGGCGCCCGGGTGACCGGACGCCCGACCTGCGTTTGAGGAGGCAGGGCGATGCCTGGTTCTACGAAGACGATGGGCGCGTTCACCATCGGGGGGCTCGTGATGGTGACCGCGTACACGGTGGCGCTCGGGAGCAACGGCTGGCTGTGGTTCGGCTGGGTCGTGCTCGGGCTGCTCACGGTGGCGATGGTGTTCTCCCGCCCCACGTGAGCCATGGGCCGGTGGCGACGCGGACCGCCTCCCGGGACGGGCCGCTCAGAAGCTGAACACGTGCCCCGTCGACGCCGCCATCTCACACGCGTTGCCGTACGTCCTGTGCCAGTCGACCGGCCGCCCCTGGAACGTACCGGTCGCGCCGACGGTGACCGGGGCGTACTCCTTGGTGCAGATACGGTCCTCCCGCGGCAGCTCGTCGAAGTCGCCACCCGCTCGGTCCAGCTCCGCACAGGCCTCCCGGGCGAAGGGGTGGTGCCCCGACGGCTCGGGCACACAGCGCAGCAGCACACCGCGGATCCAGGTGTTCGCGTCACCCGACACGGTCAGGAAGACATCGTGCTTGCCGGGCGGAGTCCCCTCGGCGGACACGGCCGCCGACGGCACAGCTGTCGCGGCGGCCGCGCCGAGCGCGAGCAAGGCGGCCGATGTGACAGTGAGCGAGCGCATGGGACCTCCGGGAGGCAACGACGGACGCCGGTCACGGACGGTGCCGTCAGGGACGTCGGGCACCGGCCAGAGCACCTCGCGGCGCCCCGCCCGGCAAGCCGCCGCGCCGGTCACTCCCCCGTACGGGGCGAACGCCTCCCCCGTACGGATTCATGGCTGGGACCGCGCGTCGCACGATCCACAAGACCCGAACGGGCTCTCGCGCACGCGCCGCCGATTGACTACTGTGCGTCGGCACCACCCCCGGGGGAAGGCGGCGCCCGCATGTTCTACCTACTGCTCAAGTACGTGCTCCTCGGGCCGCTGCTCCGGCTGATGTTCCGCCCCAGAATCGAAGGCCTGGAGCACATTCCGGAGCACGGTGCGGCCATCGTCGCCGGGAACCACCTGTCGTTCTCCGACCACTTCCTGATGCCCGCCATCATCAAGCGGCGCATCACGTTCCTGGCGAAGGCCGAGTACTTCACCGGGCCCGGCATCAAAGGACGGCTCACCGCGGCGTTCTTCCGCAGCGCCGGGCAGATCCCGGTGGACCGCTCCGGCAAGGAGGCGGGCCAGGCCGCGATCCGCGAGGGCCTCGGCGTGCTGCGCAAGGGCGAGCTGCTCGGCATCTACCCGGAGGGCACCCGCTCGCACGACGGCCGCCTGTACAAGGGCAAGGTCGGCGTCGCCGCGATGGCGCTCAAGGCGCAGGTCCCGGTGATCCCGTGCGCGATGATCGGCACGTTCGAGGCGCAGCCGCCCGGCAAGGTCGTACCGCGCTTCCAACGCGTGACGATCCGCTTCGGCGAGCCCCTCGAATTCTCCCGCTACGCGGGCATGGACGGCGAGAAGGCGGTCCTGCGCGCGGTCACGGACGAGCTGATGTACGCGATCCTCGGCCTGTCCGGCCAGGAGTACGTGGACAAGTACGCGGCCGTGGTGAAGGCGGAGGAGGCCGAGGCGGGGGCCGCGGAGGGGGCGCGGGCGGTGGCGGGGCGGAAGTTCCCGCGGATGCCGTTGAGCTGAGCGGGTGCTGGGGGGCCGGGCGGACCCCATGAGGCCGGGCTCCCGACGGGCCGGGCGGAGCCCGTCAGGCTGAGCGGATGCCGTCGGCCCGGCGGATGCCGTCGAGTTGGCGGATGCCGTCGAGTCGGAGCCCCCGGATCCACACCGTCCGCGTCTGCTGACCGCAGAACCCGCGCGGCCCTCGCCCCGCCCGGGCGTACCGTCCGGTCATGAGTCGAGCAGTGGTGATCGGAGCGACGGGGCAGGTCGGGCGGGCGGCGGTCCGGGCGCTGGCCGAGGACGGCTGGGCGGTGACCGCGGCGTCGCAAGGTGGCGGGCGCGACAGCACATGGCCGCAGGACGTGCGCGCGGCACGCCTCGACCGCGCGGACGACGTGGCGCTCGCGGAGCTGGTCGGCGAGGGCTGCGACGTCCTCGTCGACATCGTGGCGTACGGGGCGGAGCACGCCCGGCAGCTCGCGGCGCTCGCCGACCGGATCGGCTCGGCGGTGGTGATCTCCAGCGGCGCGGTGTACGAGGACGAGCGGGGCCGCGGCTTCGACACCCAGGACGAGCCGGACGGCTTCCCTCACTACCCGGTGCCGATCCCCGAGAGCCAGCGGACGGTGGCGCCCGGCACCTCGACGTACGGCACCCGGAAGATCCAGCTGGAGCAGGGCCTCCTGTCGCTCGGCGACCGGCTGCCGACGACGGTCCTGCGGGCGGGCGCGATCCACGGCCCGCACTGCCGCGCGCCGCGCGAGCTGTACTTCGTGAAGCGGGTCCTCGACGGCCGCCGCGTCCGGATCCTGAGCGAGGGCGGCGCGAGCCGCTTCCACCCCGTGAACGTGCGCAACCTGGCGGAGCTGATACGGCTCGCGGCGCGCCACCCCGGCGCGCGGGTGCTGAACGCGGGCGACCCGGACGCCCCCACGATCGCGGAGATCGGCGCGGCCGTCGACGCCGTACTCGGCTTCGAGAGCGAGACGGTGCTCATCGAGGGCGAGGCCCCGGGCAAGGGCGTCGGCCTCACGCCCTGGACGGCTCGGCACCCCGTCATTTACGACATGTCGGCCGCGGCACGCGACTTGGCGTACGAACCGGTCACGACGTACGCCGACTCCCTGCCGGAGACGGTGAGTTGGCTGACGGACCGGCTCTCCGGCCGGGACTGGCGCGAGGCGTTCCCGGTTCTGGCCCGCGCTTATGATCCAGTGATCGATCTCTTCGACTACCGGGCTGAGGACGCCTGGCTGGCACAGCGGGAGGCCTGAGGTGACCGAGCACGCCCAGTACACGAAACTCATCGGACTGCTGGAGGAGCGCGGCGCGCACTACCGCGTCATCGAACACGCGCCGGAGGGCGCGACGGAGGCGGTGAGCGCGCTGCGCGGCAATGAGCTGGCGCAGGCCGCGAAGTGCATCGTGGTGATGGTGAAGCTGGACAAGAAGAGGAAGAGCTACGTCCTCGCGGTGGTCCCCGGCGACCGGCGTGTGGACCTGAACGCGCTCAAGACCCTGCTCGGCGGGGTGTACGCGGGCTTCGCCACGCAGGAGGTGGCGGAGCGACTCTCGGGGAGCGTGAGCGGCACGATCCTGCCGTTCTCCTTCGACCCGGAGCTGGAACTCGTCGTGGACCCGGACCTGCTGGCGCACGAGGAGCTGTACTTCAACGCGGCCCGTCTGGACCGCTCGCTGGCGCTGCGGACGGCGGACTACCGGGAGATCGCCCAGCCGAGGCTGGAAACGATCTCCCAGTAGCACCACGGACCACTGCGTACTGACTGCTGACTACGGCTTGGGCGTGGCGTGCGGGGTGCACGTCACGTCACGGCTGTCGAGCTTGCCGTTGAGCAGGTAGTTGTCGACCCGCTGGTTGAGGCAGGGGTTCTCGAGGTTGGTGATGCCGTGCGAACCGGCGTCCTTCTCCGTGATCAGACGCGAGCCCTTGAGCCGCTTGTGCAGCTCGACCCCGCCCGGGTACGGCGTGGCGGCGTCACGGGTGGCCTGGGCGATCAGCGTGGGCGGCAGGCCCTTGCCGGTCTTCACCTCGACGGGCTTGTGCTGCTTGCTGGGCCAGGTGGCGCAGGGCAGGTTCATCCAGGCGTTGGCCCAGGTCATGAACGGGTGGTCCTTGTGGATGCGGGTGTTGTCCCGGTCCCACTTCTTCCAGCTGGTGGGCCACTTGGCGTCGGCGCACTCGACGGCGGTGTAGACGGCGTTGCTGTTCTCCGACGCCTTGTTGCCGGCGATGTCGGACAGGTCGGGGCTGGCGGCCTCGATCAGCGGCTTCGGGTCACCGGCGACGTACTTGCTCCAGGTGGTGGCGATGGAGACCCAGGTGGAGTCGTAGTAGGGCGCGCTCTGGAAGTACGAGACGAGCTCGGCCGGGCCGACGACGCCGCCCAGCGGGTCCTTCTTGGCGGTGGCGCGGAGCTTCGTCCACTGCGCCTGCACCTTCTCGACGGTGTCGCCGAGGTGGAAGGTCGAGTCGTACTTGGCGACCCAGGTCATCCAGTCCTTGAGCCGGATCTCGAAGGCGACGTCCTGGTCGAGGTTGGCCTCGTACCAGATCTTCTTCGTCGAGGGGTTGACGACCGAGTCGAAGACCATGCGGCGCACGTGCGTGGGGAAGAGCGTGGCGTACACGGCACCGAGGTAGGTCCCGTACGAGACACCCAGGTAGTTGAGCTTCTTCTCACCCAGCGCCGCGCGGATGACATCCAGGTCGCGGGCGGTGTTGGGCGTCGTCATGTGCGGCAGCATCCAGCCGCTGCGCTCCTTGCACCCTTGCGCGTACTCGGCGGCGAGCTTGCGCTGGGCGCGCTTGTCGGCCGCGGAGTCGGGCACCGGGTCGAGCTTGGGGGCCTTGACGAACTCCTGCGGGTCGACGCAGGAGATCGGCGTGGAGTGGCCGACGCCGCGGGGCTCGAAGCCCACGAAGTCGTAGGCCTTGGCGGTCTTCTCCCACAACTTGTTCTTGGTGGTGACGCGGGTGGGGAAGCGCAGGCCGGAGGCGCCGGGGCCGCCGGGGTTGTAGAGCAGCGCGCCCTGGCGCTCGCCCTTGCTCCCGGTGTTGCCGATGCGGTCGACGGCGAGCTTGATCTGCTTGCCGTTCGGCTTGGCGTAGTCCAGCGGCACGGTGACCCAGCCGCACTGGATGGGCTTGGCGATGCCCCAGTCCTCGGGACAGTCCTTCCAGGAGATGCCCTTCTTGGCGGCGCGCCGGGCGGCGACGGCGGCACCGGCGGCCTCCCGGTCCTTGGCGGCCGCGGCCTTGGCCGGGACCTGGCCGGCCCGGACATCGGCGCTCGCGGACGGCGCGGCAAGCGCCCCCGCTATCAACGTCGCCGCGACGAGTGTGCCCGCAGAACCGAACGTCACCGTCCGTCTGGTCCGCGTGGTCATCGGGGTACGACTCAAGTGGGGCCTCCCGCACATCGATTCGGTCGTTCGCTCGGTACGGGGATACTTGCGTCTGGGGGGTCGGTGGCGACAGACGTGTTGGACGTTTTTTACCAATCCGATAAACGGGGTGGTCAGTACCGGTGAACGGTTCCTGCACGTCACGTCGATGTGGCGCCGGGCTCCCTCAAGCTCCGGGAGCCAAACGGGGAGCCCAGGCGCATTGAATCAGTCCTGCCCGGAGGGTTCCTCACCCTCCGACTCGTCGTCGCCGAAGATGTCGTCCATGGCCTCCGCTCCGTCGGAGATCACGGGCCGCAGTTGCTTGCGGTAGACCCGCTCCGTCGTCACGCTGCCGCTGTGGCCGACCAGGCGGGCGATGACTTCGATCGGGATCCCGTGGTCGGAGAGCAGGGACACGAAGCTCGTCCTCAGCTCCCGCGTGGTCCACTCCCCCGGGTTCTCGAAGCCCGCTTCGTGTAGAAGTGCCCGAAAGTTTCGCCGTACGTCCGTGGCATCGCGCCTCTTCCCGGTCCCGGTGGGGAAGACGAGCCGATCGTCCGTCCACTCGCTGCCCGTCGCCCGGCACTCGGCCTGCTGTCGTTCCTTCTGCGCCTTCATCACGAGGGCGGCTTGTCGCGGCATGGCCAGGGAGCGGCGGCTGCGGTGCGTCTTGGTGTCGCCGTGCCGGCGCACGGAGCGCCAGACGTCCACGTGCGGTTTGTCCGTGGCCTCGTGCGCGAAGTGGACGTGTGCCCAGGTGAGGGGGCGCGCCTCCTCTGGACGGACTCCCACGAGGAGAGACAGCACCACGTAGGTGTGGATCCAGGTGCCTTCCTTGGCACGCAGAACTGCCTCACCCTGCTCGAGGGACAGGGACTTGCTCGGTCGACCAGGTTGCCCTTCGGGTAAGTCGACCAGATCAGCCACGTTCCGTACGGCCCTGCCGCGTCTCTGCGCGTGAGCGATGGATCGACGCAGGATCGAACGCACCATCCGCAGTGATTGGGTCGACAGCACTTCCGCCCGGTCTTCAAGCCAGTCGTCTACATCATCGGCTTCAAGATCCCGCAGCCTGGCCTTACCCAGGTGTGGAATAACGTGATTGTCAGCCAGGCTTCTGTACGTCCCGATACTCGTTGCTTCCTTCCCTTTGAGCCCCTGGGAGAGCCAGTCATTCACCGCCTGGGCAACTGTGTAGCTGGCCGGTGCCCTCGCCCCGCGGGCGAGTTCCTTCCGCAGCTCGCGCAGCTTCTGGCGCACTTCAGTCTTGGTCTTGCCCGACACCTTCGGACGCTTCCGGCTGCCGGACGGGGTGTATCCCAGCGATACCGCGCCGATGTACCTGTTCTTCGACTTGTCCCAATAGATCGAATCGTCTCCGTGCCCTGCTCTGCTTCGCTTCGCAGGTTTCTCGGTCATGCGGTCGTACCCTCCGTGGGCAAAAGGCAGGGCCGCACCCGGAGCGGGTGCGGCCCTGCTCAGTTCTCAGGATCAGGTGGCGGTTTCGGCCTCGCGCTTGAGGAGTTCGACGTACTCGTCGATCCACTCCGGGGGAACGAGGCGGCGACGACCGCGGCGAACGGTGCGCAGACGTCCCAGCCGAATCTCGTCGTACGCGGCGGTGCGGCCGATGCCGAGAAGCTCGGCCGCGGCTTCCACGCTGTGGAGACGGCGCTGCGTCACGGCGGCAGGAGCGACCGCTTCCATGCGTCCTCCTCGTAGCTCGCTCATGTCGGGCCCTTCTGGGAATCCGCAACATCCGCCACGCCGCAACATTGCTGGTCAGCGGCTCGAATCTGTGGCGGATGCCGATTGTGTTGCGGATAAGTGCCGCCACGCGCGGGCGCGGCGGCGCCTATCGGCTGTGGCCGGTCAGCCGACGCTGCGCAGTGGCCGTGTGTCGGTTTCCGTGAGCATGTGGCGGCTCTCGGATGGGCCTTCCGCCACAGATTCACCCCTGTTGACCTGCGGTGTTGCGGATGTTTCGGCTGTTGCGGATTCTCCGGGGGGAGGGGGGCAGTAGCGGGCCCAGGCGTCGCTGAGGTCTTCGGCGTAGTAGCCCTTGGGGGTGCCGCTTCCGACGCGGATACCGCGGGGGCGGATGGGGGTGTTGTCGGGCCGGACGTACTGGCTCAGGAGTTTGGACAGACCGCGAGCGGTGAGCGGCTTGTGGTGCTGGCCGTCGTCGCTCAGGTCGGCCCACGGGGCGTCGTCGAGCCTGAGGAGTACTTCGAGGATGGCGGCGGTGGGCATGCGGTCGGCGCCGCAGAACACGTGGTCGCGCAGGTCGGTCAGCAGCCGCACGCCGAGGGAGGCTTCGTCACCTTCCTGGGCGGCCTTGATGAGGGCGACGCAGGCGGCGCGGGCCCGCTCGGGCCAGTGGCCACCTGCCGCGTCCGCGACGGCGAGGAGCGGCTCCCACACGTCGGCGGGGCGGTCCGAGACACCCTCGGGCATCTCGGGCCACGCCTGGGAGACCTGTTCGTGGAGGGTGGCCGTCCAGTCGGCGAGCTTGTCCCGCAGGGCGTGGCCCTGCTTCTCGTGGGTGCGGCGCCGGTAGGGCTCGCACTTCTCATTGGGGGCTTTCTTGCGCATGCGGATGATGACGGAGCGGGTGAGGATCGTGTCCGGAAGAGAGCCGAGTCCGGCCATAGCAACGGCGCAGAACGAGGAGAACCATTCCGTGGTCTGGTTGGAGCCGTCGCCGACGCAGCGCAGGGACTTGGCGCCGCGCCGGTAGCCGGAGTTGAGGAACCCGCGGACCTCTTCATTGCCGCCGGCCTTCTGGCCGAAGACGGTGTCGATCTCGTCGAAGAGGATCGTGGGGGTGCCCCCGTCGGCCGCGACCAGCCGGAACAGGGCGTTGGCGGAGGCGTTGACGGTGGTCGCCGCGCGCGGGGTGAGCGTTTCGACGATCTCCAACGCTCGTGACTTGCCCGAGCCCGGTTCGGGGCTGAGGAAGGCCAAGCGGGCGGTGCCGTCAAGCGCGTCCATGAGGTGGGCGTGGGCGTCCCACAGGGTGACGGCGACGTAGGCGTGTTCGGTAGGGAAGATGTTGAAGCGGCGGTGGAACGCTTCGACCTCGTTGAGCAGCGCAGCTCCGTCAGCGGGCGGGGCGGGTGGGTTGGTGCTGGTCACGCGGCGTTCCTCCCTTCCTGAGTGGTGCGGAGCGGGCAGTGCTCGCGGTGGGCTTCGTGGTCGTTGATCAGAGCGAGCACCTTGCGGCGGCCGATGGCGCTGCGGTTGCGGCCGCACAGGCACGTGGAGGCGGCTGTGGGGGTAGCGCCACGGGGTGCGCAGATGTGGAGCCAGGCCACGGCGAAGCGCCCGTCACTGCACGGCGGGGTGCTCGAGGGCTGGTCGGGGGCAAGGGCTGAAAGGACGCCCTGACGGGCGGCCCTTTCTCGGCCGCACCCGTGAGCCGGTCGTGCCGTGATGTTGGCGGTGCATGGGTGATCAGTGGTGGCGGGACGGCTTTTCAGGCCCCCGCGGGGCGCGGTGGTGGTCATGCTGTCGCTCGCGGTCGGCAGGTGCGGATCGACCAGTTGAGGGCGCTGTGGATGGTGGTCCTGCACTCGCCCGGGGAGAGTCCGGCCGCCTCCCCCGCGGCCTGAAAAGCCGTCTCGACCACGTCCCGGGGGATCTCACCCCAGGCGATGAAGCGCCCCATGGCGCGGGCGCCCGACAACAGCCGGTTGTTGCGCCCGCCCTCGGAGGTGCCCCGGACTGCGGCAGTCTCCCGTTCCAGGGACGCTTCCGCACGGCGGGTGGCCTGCCCGAACAGGAGGAGCGGAGCGGGCATCCGGTCGGACGTGGGCGAGGACTGGAGGTGTTGCAGCAGCCACGCGGGCAGATCCGCCACCGGGGCGCCGTTGATGACCTCGTAGGTGCCTTGGGAGGTGGTGCTGCCGGCGGCCACGATGTTGCCGCCCCAGGCTCGGGTGTCCACGTTCGGGGCCACGGTGCGGGCGGTGTTGAACAGGCGGATGCCTGGTCGGACCGTGTAGTACAGGTGCCGTCCGCCGCTGGGGGTCCGCACCGTGTAGGTGAGCGGGACGGGCTGTCCGGCGCGCTCGCAGAGCGCCTCAAAGGACGTCGCGCCGTCAGGCGCGTCCGAACTGTCCTTCCCCGCCTGGTCCTTGGATACGTCCAAGTCGACGACGATCAGGTTCGAGGGACCCGTGGCGATGCCGACGTTGAACGCGCCCGCAGTCCAGGCCCGGCGGATGCGGCCGGGGTCGATGGTGGCACGCTGCTCCCACTTTCGGTGCCCGTCGGCGCACTCACTAGTCCGGGGGCAGGCACGCTCACCGTGGAGTGCAGAGCCCTTACCGCCGGGCCGCAGCGGGTGCACGTGCCAGCCGCGCGCGGCTGCGGCCAGGGCGGCGGCGAGGAGGTGTGCTCGCCGCGCGGCAGTGTGATGGGTCATGCTGGAGGCCTCCAACAGGTCTGTTGTGGACTGGTTGGCCGGGGCGACCGCGTGTCTTTGGCGAGATCGGGCGGTCGCCCCGGGCGGAGCTAGAACGGAATGTCGGCGGTCTTCTCGGCGGGCTTGCCCGCGGTGTTCCACGCATCGTCACCGGTGGCCGGGGCGGACGGTGCGGTCCGCTTGGCGTTGACGGTGACGGTGGTGAAGCGCAGGCTCGCGCCGATGTCGTCGACTTCGACGGCGAGCATGGAGCGGTTGTCGCCCTCGGGGGTCTCCCAGTTGTGCTGGCGGATCCGCCCCGACAGCACCACGCGCGAGCCCTTGGTCAGGGACTCCGCGACGTGCTCCGCGAGGGAGCGCCAGGCGGCGCAGCGAAAGAACGTGGTGGTGCCGTCCTTCCACTGGCCGGAGTCCTTGTCGAAGGTGCGCGGGGTGGAGGCGATGGTGAACTTCGCCAGGGCGGATCCGGTGGTGGTGAACTGCACTTCGGGGTCGGCGGTCAGGTTGCCGATGACCGTAATCGGGGTCTCGCCGAACGACATAGGGCTCTCCTTGCCGAGTTGCAGGATGAGGGGGTGCAACGGTCGTTGCGCCGCAGGTTGCGGTAGATGTTGCGCTAGGAGGTTGCGGTAGGTGTTGCGCCACGGTTTTCAGCCACGCCGTGTTCGCGCAGGTCACCGCGTGTTTCGTGGAGTGGTAGAGGGCTGACATCCCCTCTACGGCCGCTCTCCCCTGCCCTGATGCAAGAAAAAAAAGGGGGGTGGGGCGTGGGCAGTGCGGCGGTTTCGGGGACCGGGCGATCGGCCTTGTTGCGCGCTGGCCGGGGCCCGCGCGCCGCGCCGTCGCCGGACCACACCGGTGTGGTCGTCGGGAGTTGTTCCTTCAGCCGTCGCAGACGGTGAAGGTGGGGTACCAGGTGGCGAGTTGGTAGAGCTCCAGGACCTCAAGGAGGAGTTCGTCGACCTCACCGGTGGGGTCGTCGAGGTCGGCGACCATGACGCGCGGCGGGAACTGAAGCCGGGCGTGGATGGCCAGCCGGTGGGCCGGGGCGTCGTCGGGGTCGATGCCGGCGCGCAGCGTCCACACCTGACCGGGCTCGGCCAGCGTGACGGGGTCACCGTGCAGGACGCGGCCGACGGTGAGCTGCAGGGCCACCGGTTCGGGCAGCAGATCTTCGCGGGTCAGTTCGTGGGCGCGGGCGTAGATGAACGCGCGGGCCTGGTCGGCCCCCAGGACTAAGTCCAGGGGCGTGGACGGGATGATCATGCGCAGTGCTCCTTGAGGGTGTCGGGGTGATCGGTCCGGATGACAGCGAAGGTGTCGTCGATCGCGTCGTAGTGGACGTGCACCGGTCCCGGCGCCTCCGCGCGAACCTCGGTCGCGCGGTGATCGGCGAGCAGCGCGGCACGGGGGTTGCCCGCGGGGTAGGCATCCAGGCGGATCGGGTGATGTCCGGCGCAAGAGCGGCAGGCCATCGGTTGCCTCCTGTGGGTCAGCCGTAGAAGTGGCTGCGTTTGATGACGGCCTTGCGGATGTTGACCGTGCTCCCGCCATCCGAGACCGCGCGGGCCGCAGGCGCGCGCAGGAGAAGCAGGAGGAGAAGCACGAGCCAGAGGCCAGCGCCGGAGGCGAACCCGGCGGCGGCGCTGATGGCCTGCCCGGCGCCGTAGCCGACTCCAGCGGACAGCGCGCCACCGCCGATGCCGCCGCCGATGAGGCGCTGTGCGACGGGGTCGAGCAGCGGCAGCGGGGACAGGTCGCGCGGTTCGGTGGCCAGGACGGGCGGTGGGGCGAGGTGCTTGGGCATGGGGACCATGCGCCCGTAAGCGTCGGGCACCCACACCACCGGCCCACGCTCGACGCCCGTCTGAGCAGGCACCGGCGGCGCCGTGTACCGCTCAACGGCCGTGATCGGGATGGGGTGATGGACTTCGGGGGCTGTGGGCCGCTCGGGGTGGGACATGCGGTGCTCCCTTCCGGCCTGGCCGGGCATCC
>NZ_JBHXTE010000022.1:0-87915 GCF_042677545.1 Streptomyces sp. NPDC127108
ACAGGAGGGGGCCGCGTACGCTGGTGTGCGAAGGCGCCCGTAACCGATGAGGTTCCGGGCGCCTTCGCACATGCCGTCGCCGGTCAGCCGCTCTGGTTCAGCTCGAACCAGACCACCTTCCCCGTGCTCAGGCGCGTGGCACCCCAGCGCCGCGCCAGCCTGTTGACCAGATAGAGGCCGCGTCCGCCCTCGTCCGTCGCGCGGGCCTGGCGCAGCCGTGGGAGCTGCGGGACGTCGTCGCCGACCTCGCAGCGCAGCACGTCGGTGCGAAGGAGACGCAGGGTGATCGGCCGGGTGGCGTACCGCACGGCGTTCGTGACGACCTCGCTGACGAGCAGCTCCACGGCGTCGTTCAGCTCGGTCAGGCCCCAGCGCTCCAGGGCGCTGCGGGCCAGCCTGCGGGCGCGCGACGGCGTCGCGTCCTCCGGTTCCAGGAACCAGTACGCCACGTCGCTCGGCGCGATCCCGTCGAAGCGGGCGGCGAGCAGCGCGATGTCGTCGTCGCGGTCGCCGGGGCCGAGCATGTCGAGGACCTCGTCGCACAGGGCCTCGAGGGGCGGCGGGTGGTCGGGCCCGGTGAGCTGGGCGGTGGCGGCGAGCCGCTCGCGCAGCTGCTCTATGCCCGTCCACACGTCGCGCAGGCGGGACTCCACGAGCCCGTCCGTGTACAGGAGCAGCGTGGCGCCCGCGGGCGCGTCCAGCTCGACGGCCTCGAAGTCGACGCCGCCCACACCGATGGGTGCCCCCGGCGGCACCCGCAGGACCTCCGCGCGGCCGCCCAGATGCAGCAGGACGGGCGGCGGGTGGCCCGCGTTGGCGATGGTGATGCGGTGCGAGACCGGGTCGTACACCGCGTACAGGCAGGTCGCCATGCGGTCGGAGCCGAGGCGCTGGGCCTGCTCGTCGAGGTGGTGCAGGACCTCCTGGGGCGGCAGGTCGAGACCGGCGAGGGTCTGCGCGGTGGTGCGCAGCTGGCCCATGATCGCCGCGGACGTCATGGAGTGCCCCATGACGTCACCGACGACCAGGGCGACGCGGCTGCCGGGCAGCGGGATCGCGTCGTACCAGTCGCCGCCGACGCGGGCGGTCTCGGCGGCCGGGAGGTAGCGCGAGGCCAGGCGCACGCCGGTGGCGCGCGGCAGGGTCTCGGGGAGCATCGTGCGCTGCAGCTCGTCGGCGATGTACGCCTCCCGGCCGTACAGGACGGCCTTGTCGATGCCGAGCGCGCTGTGCGTGGCGAGCTGGGCGGCGACCAGGAGGTCGTCGGCCTCGAACGGGTGCCGGTCGGGGCGGCGCAGGAAGACCGCGGCCCCGATGACCCGACGCCGCCCCCGCAGCGGCGCCAGGATCGCGCGCTGTCCGCCGGGCACCGAACGCCCCTCGCCGAGCAGCTCGGGCAGCGCCCCGAACGCCGTCGCGGCGTCCGCGAACACCGGCCGCACCCCGCGCAGGACCTCGGCGAGCGCACTGCCCACCCGCACCTCGCACAGCTCGGCGGCCGACGACAGGTCGGACTGGACCTGGAGGGCGGGCAGCGTGCCGCCGTCGGTGTCCTGGTCCTCCGGGATGCGGTCGGTGCGGCGGAGGCGGAGCAGGAGCGGACCCGCGGGGCGTTCGTCGCCCACCGGCAGCGGGTCGCGCAGATAGACGAGGATCGCGTCCGAGAACGTCGGCACCGTGGCCCGGCACAGGCCCATCACGATCTCGTCCAGGTCGATGCCGCGGGCGATGCGCCGGGTGGCGGCGCCCACGAACCGCAGCCGGTCCCCGTCGCGCCGCATCGCCGCCGGACCCGGCGGGCGGGGGCGGCCCGAGCGGCGCTCGGCGCCACCGGGGGCGCCCGGCGCGTCACCCGCGCCGGGGAGGGCCGCCGGGACCTCGGTGCCCGGTCTGGCCGCGTCGGGGCCGGGGTGGGGCTGGCTCGGCACGCCTTCGGGGGCCGGGCGCGGGCGGTGGCTGCCCGGTCCTTCCGTGGCGGGCGTGGACGACTGGGCGTGTTCGTTGCCCGTGCCCGCGTCCTGTTCACCCGTGCGCGCCTGTGCGGGCAGGGCGTTCACGCCACCGGAGCCGAACGTTTCCGTCTCCGGGGCACGCAGCAGCGCCCCGCGGGGATCCGCGGGGGCGGTTGGCCGGGCAACTGGTGCCTTGCGGCCCTCGTAGGGGCTGAGGTGCTCCGTCACGCGTTTCGAATCCGTCCGTCCGGGGCTGCGCGCCGCGCGCGCCGTCCAAGCGTTGCTCAGCCGCGTCGGCAGTGCAGGAATAACTGGTGCTCGGGTGGTACGTCGATCCTCGCCGGGGCGTACGAGTACGACTCCTCGTGGGCGATGTCGAAGCCGGCGTCCCGCACGACCTGCCGCAGTTCGTCCCGCAGGTAACCGGATACCCGGATTGTGTGCCCCAGGAACGGAATTGTCGCGTCGTCAAGGTCGGCCTCGACCATGGACAGTCCCAGCAGACCGCCGGGCCTGAGCAGGGACCGCAGCAGTCGAAGAGCAGACGGTATCTCCTTCCGGGGCAGCATCAACAGCGCGAAGAAACAGGCAATTCCGTCGAACTGCCCCACAGCGCCCGGCCCTTCGCCCGAGGGACGCAGATCCGCCAGATCCACCCGTCGGAACTCGGCCATCGGCGGCGGTACGTTCACCCGGGCCAGGTCCAGCATGCCCGCCGACAGGTCGACGCCGAGCACCGAGTGGCCCGCCTCGACGAGCTGGCGTGCCGTCGGCAGGCCCGTGCCGCAGCCCACATCCAGGATCCGGGAGCCCGCGGGGAGTTCCTCGGCGAGGCGGCGGCCCGCCGTGAGTTGGCCCTCCTTGTGCGGGAACGCGACATCGTAGGCCGAGCCGATGGCGTCGAACGCCTCGGCCTGGCCCGTGCGGTCGTGGCCGCCAGGCGCGCGGTATGCCTCGCTCACGTTCAGCCGCTCCTTGATGACATCCTGTCAGTCGCTGCGGGGGCACGAGGAGTTGCAGCTGTGCGCCCTTGCGGAGGACGATCCTACGTTTGAACCACGGGGGCGCATCAAGGGTCTCATGAGGACACGTGCGCGGGCGTGCGGTCCCAGTCCTGAGGGAGGGCGGGAATCCGCCACGACGGGTCCGGGCGCCAGCTCGGCCAGTCGTCCCCGAAAGGAGGTCCCCAGGCGCGGATGACGTCCACGGCCGCGTGACCCGCCTCCCGCACCGCCGCCGCCTTCCGTGCCGTCATCAGGCCCGCCCGCTGGGCCTGGGCGAACTCGTCCTCGTCGTGCCAGCGCCAACTTCCGTCCGGGTGTACGGAGATGTCCAGGAAGTGGTCCTCGGAGTCCACGCCGTCCCGCCAGCGGGTCCTGGGCTCCTCCAGATTCACGTACCAGTTCTTGAACCGCCAGCCCGGCTCCCAGAACAGCCACACCGACCACGGCTCGCCCGGCCGTGCCAGTTTCAGCACGCCCGTCCCGAACCAGTGGTCCCTGCGGGTCGTACGCGGCTTCGTGTACCGCGTGGCCAACGGCTCCCGATGCACCGGAGTCCCGTCCTCAAGCACCGGCTTCACGCACTCCGTGCCCGGTGCCATCCAGACGGCCAGCAGGTCCTCCTCGTCCCGCACGACGGTGACGGGCCGACAAATGTGGAACCCGTCACCGGCGTTCTCCCGATACCGCCACAGAATCTGCGCCCCCGGCTCCCACCGAGCCACCTTCACCGCGCCCACTCCGCCGTCGTCGTCTGTCATGAACAGATATTAGGGGCTGCGGGTGGGGGGCCTCGCGGGTGCGCCCCAGTCCCGCCCCTTCTCCGAAACCGGGGGCTGCCGCCCCCTGGACCCCCGCTATCGGCGCTTCGCGCCTCGTCCTCAATCGCCGGACGGGCTGAAACCATCCAGCCCCTCCGGCGTTTGAGGAGCGGGGTCTGGGGCGGAGCCCCAGTTTCGGGGAAGGGGCGGGACTGGGGCGCCCCCGCGAAGGCCTACGGCCGCGTCATCCGCAGCACGTTCAGCGCCTCGTCCAGCTGGGCGAGCGTGAGGTCGCCCCGGTCGACGTAACCGGCGTCGAGGACCACCTCACGAATCGTCCGCCGCTCGGCCAGCGCCCGCTTGGCGACCTTCGCCGCCTCCTCGTACCCGATGTACTTGTTGAGCGGGGTGACGACGGAGGGCGAGGACTCGGCGTACTCACGGGCCCGCTCGCGGTGGGCGACGATCCCGTCGACGGTCCGGTCGGCGAGCAGCCGCGCCGCGTTGGCGAGCAGCCGCACCGACTCCAGGACGTTCTTGGCGATGACGGGCAGCATGACGTTGAGCTCGAAGTTCCCGGAGGCCCCGGCGACGGCGACGGTGGTGTCGTTGCCGGTGACCTGCGCGGCGACCATGAGGACGGCCTCCGGAATGACCGGATTCACCTTGCCGGGCATGATCGAGGACCCGGGCTGCAGATCGGGCAGGCTGATCTCGGCGAGCCCGGTCCGCGGCCCGGAGGCCATCCAGCGCAGGTCGTTGGAGATCTTGGTGAGCCCGACGGCGATGGTCCGCAACTGCCCGGAGGTCTCGACGACCCCGTCGCGCGCACCCTGCGCCTCGAAGTGATCGCGCGCCTCGGTGAGCGGAAGGCCGGTGGCGCGGGCGACCTCGGCGATGACGGCGGCGGAGAACCCGGGCGGGGTGTTGATGCCGGTGCCCACGGCGGTCCCGCCGAGCGGGAGTTCGGCGAGCCGCGGCAGCGAGGCCCGCAGCCGCTCGACCCCGTACCGCACCTGCGCCGCGTACCCCCCGAACTCCTGCCCGAGGGTGACGGGCGTGGCGTCCATGAGATGCGTACGCCCGGACTTGACGACGTCCGCGAACTCCTCGGCCTTGCGCGACAGGGCGTCGGCGAGGTGGTCGAGGGCGGGGATCAGATCGCCGGTGACGGCGGCGGTGGCCGCGATGTGGAGGGAGGAGGGGAAGACGTCGTTGGAGGACTGCGAGGCGTTGACGTGGTCGTTGGGGTGGACGTCCCGGCCGAGCCGCTCGGTGGCGAGGGTGGCGATGACCTCGTTGGTGTTCATGTTGGACGAGGTGCCGGAGCCGGTCTGGAAGACGTCGACGGGGAAGTGCGCGTCCCAGCGCCCGTCGGCGACCTCGCGGGCGGCCGACACGACGGCCCCGGCGATGTCCTCGTCGAGCACGCCCAGCTCGGCGTTGACCTTCGCGGCGGCCGCCTTGATCTCGGCGAGGGCCGCGATGTGGGCGCGCTCCAGGCGCTGGCCGGAGATCGGGAAGTTCTCCACGGCGCGCTGGGTCTGGGCCCGCCACTTGGCGTCGGCCGGGACCCGCACCTCGCCCATGGAGTCATGTTCGACGCGGTATCCGCCCTGGTCAACGCCGTTGTCTCGGCCCTGCTCGCCGCTGTCGCCGCCGCTCATGTCCGCTGGTCCTTCCGTGCTTCCGGGTACGCAACTGCCTCAAAAAGTTGAGCACTTGTCTTGTTCGGAGTATTCCCAAGCCCCCTACCCACCAGTAAAAACCGTGGGTAACACGAAACCGGGGAGGCGCAATGAAGCGCGTTCAACGCGTCGGAAGAGTCGGCGCGAGCCGACTGCGCGGCACACTCACGGCGGCCGCCGCCGTCACGGTCCTGATCGGCGGGGCCGCGACGGCCGTCCCGGCTCAGGCGGCGGACCCCAAGGGGCCCGCCCCCACGGCGACGCCCCTGTCGCCGGAGCTGGAGAAGATCCGGGCCGCCGAGGCCACCAAGCTGTACGGCGATCCCGCCGAGCGCCCGCTCGCCGACCGCAAGACCGGCCTGATCTCCCTCGGCGACAGCGAGATCAGCGGCGAGGGCGTCGGGACGTACGAGCCGGGCACCAACGGCCCCGACAACTGGTGCCACCGCTCGCCGGACGCCGCCATCCACCGCACCGGCATCCCCGCGGACGTCACGTACAACGTGGCCTGCTCGGGCGCGCAGACCGTCAACATCAGGATCGGCGGTCAGAAGCAGTACGCGGACGAGCTGGTGCAGAGCGACAACCTCGCCATCAAGGCCCGCAACACCCGGATCAAGACGATCCTGCTCGTCGTCGGCGCCAACGACGACCTCCAGTTCGCCCCCGTCATGACCGACTGCGTGACCCGCTACCTCACCCTCCAGGGCCCGTGCGCGCCCAAGTACAAGGACGGCTGGCAGGCCCGCGTCGACGCGCTCGTGCCCAAGGTCGAGCAGTCCGTGCGCGACCTGCGCACCGTCATGGACCGGGCGGGCTACGCGGGCGACGACTACAAGCTCGTCGTCATGGGCTACCCGAGCCCGATCGGCCCCGACTTCCGCGACAACCCGCAGTTCCCCGGCAAGCTGGCCTGCGGGGGGCTCGGGTACGACTCCGACACCGAGTGGGGCCGCAACGAGGCCGTGCCCGCCTTCGAACGCGGCATGCGCAGGGCCGCGAAGAACTCCGGCGCGCTCTACCTCGACAACTCCCGGCTCTTCCACGGCCACGAGGTCTGCATGGAGGACACCTGGGCGCGGGGCCTGTACGTGGACCTGACCAACCCGTTCCCGCCGGACTCCAACTCGGTGCGCCAGTCCTTCCACCCCAACGCCCGCGGCCACGGCGCCTTCGCCTCCTGCCTCACCCAGCTCCACAACTCCGGCTGGCGCGAGGGCAGCTGCGCCGACCCGGCGTCCACGGGCGGCGCGAAGCTGTACGAGGGCGCCTGGGACGACGCGTACAAGCCCCTGACGAACCAGGCCACGAAGACCTGCGTCGACGTGGATGCATCGAGCAGCCGCAACGGCACCAAGGTCCAGGGCTGGGACTGCACCGGCAACCGCAACCAGACCTGGTGGTACGACTCCGCGCAGCGCTCCCTGCACACCGGACTGACCCAGGACCGCTGCCTGGACGTGCCCGACAGCGCGTACAAGGAAGGCACCGCCGTCACCCTGTGGAACTGCCACGGCGGCGCCAACCAGAAGTTCGTGAGCGAGGGCGGCACCCTGCGGCCCACCGCGGCGACCGGGCTCTGCCTGACCCTCGCGGGCGCCAAGGACCCCCTGCGCCTCCAGAAGTGCACAGGCACGCCGAACCAACGGTTCGCCTAGCCGATTCAGCCCGTCCGGCGCTTGAGGACGAGGCGCGAAGCGCCAACAGGGGGGCCAGGGGGCGAAGCCCCCGTACGGGACGGGTAGGGGCGGCGGGGGCGAAATCCATCCCCCCCCGCCGCCCGCACCCACTAGGCCAGCCCGGGCCCCCGCACCGGAATGGACGTGAACGTCGGCTCCGGAGCCGGGTTCTGGAAGAAGTCGTTGCCCTTGTCGTCGACGACGACGAACGCCGGGAAGTCCTCGACCTCGATCTTCCAGACGGCCTCCATGCCGAGCTCCTCGTACTCGACGACCTCGACCTTCTTGATGCAGTCCTGCGCGAGCCGCGCCGCAGGCCCCCCGATCGAGCCCAGGTAGAAGCCGCCGTGCGCACCGCACGCGTCCGTGACCTGCTTGGACCGGTTGCCCTTGGCCAGCATCACCTTGGAGCCGCCGGCCGCCTGGAACTGCTCCACGTAGGAGTCCATGCGCCCGGCCGTGGTCGGCCCGAAGGAACCGGAGGCGTAACCCTCGGGGGTCTTGGCCGGACCCGCGTAGTACACCGGGTGGTCCTTCAGGTACTGCGGCATCTCCTCGCCCGCGTCGAGCCGCTCCTTGATCTTGGCGTGCGCGATGTCGCGGGCGACGACGAGCGGGCCGGTCAGGGAGAGGCGGGTCTTCACCGGGTGCTTGGTCAGCTCGGCGAGGATGTCGTCCATCGGCTGGTTGAGGTCGATCTTCACGACGTTCTCGTCGTCGCCCAGGTGCTCGTCCGTCGTGTCCGGAAGGAACCGCGCCGGGTCGGTCTCCAGCTGCTCAAGGAAGACGCCCTCGGCGGTGATCTTCGCGGTGGCCTGGCGGTCGGCCGAGCAGGACACGGCGATGGCGACGGGCAGCGAGGCGCCGTGCCGGGGCAGGCGCACCACGCGCACGTCGTGGCAGAAGTACTTGCCGCCGAACTGCGCGCCGATACCGATCTTCTGGGTGAGCTCGAAGACCTTCTCCTCCAGCTCCTTGTCGCGGAAGCCGTGGCCCGTCGGGGAGCCCTCGGCGGGCAGTTCGTCCAGGTAGTGCGCGGAGGCGTACTTCGCGGTCTTCAGGGCGAACTCGGCGGACGTGCCGCCGACGACGATCGCCAGGTGGTACGGCGGGCAGGCCGCCGTGCCCAGCGAACGGATCTTCTCCTCCAGGAACTTCATCATGGAGGCCTCGTTCAGGACCGCCTTGGTCTCCTGGTAGAGGAACGACTTGTTGGCGCTGCCGCCGCCCTTGGCCATGAAGAGGAACTTGTAGGCGCCGCCGTCGGTCGCGTACAGCTCGATCTGCGCCGGCAGGTTGGAGCCGGTGTTCTTCTCGTCCCACATGGTCAGCGGGGCCATCTGCGAGTAGCGCAGGTTCAGCTTCGTGTACGCGTCGTAGATGCCGCGCGACAGGGCTTGTTCGTCGCCGCCCTCGGTGAGGACGTTCTGGCCGCGCTTGCCCATGACGATGGCCGTGCCGGTGTCCTGGCACATGGGGAGCACGCCGGCCGCCGCGATGTTCGCGTTCTTCAGCAGGTCGAGGGCGACGAACTTGTCGTTGCCCGAGGCCTCCGGGTCGTCCACGATGCGCCGCAGCTGCGCCAGGTGGGCCGGGCGCAGATAGTGCTGGATGTCGTGGATCGCCTCGGCGGCGAGCTTGCGCAGCGCCTCCGGCTCGACCTTGAGGAACGTGCGCCCGTCGGCCTCGAAGGTGGACACACCCTCGGAGGTCACCAGCCGGTACGGGGTGGTGTCCTCTCCCAGCGGGAGCAGATCGGAGTACGCAAACTCTGGCATGACGCCCAATTCCTCACTCGGCAGACAGCGGCGCGACCTCCATTGGTGGCGCCCGACCAGCGTAGAGCGCCCCGAGGGCGCCGGTCTGGTGAGGTAAGGCTCACTTGACGGCGGCGGCCGGGCCCGCCGGACGCGCACGCCGGTCACCGCGCCCCGCGTGCGACCGGGCCGCCCCTGGCGGGGGCTAGTCGCGATCTATCGCGTTTGGGTACGCTGACGGCGTGGACCTAGAGAAGCGTTCCCAGACCCCTGCCGCCAAGGCGCCCGCGCGGCTGCGCGCTTCGGACGCCGACCGAGACCGTGCCGCCGACATCCTCGCCGAGGCGCTCGCGACGGGCCGGATCGACCCGGAGGAGCACGGCGAGCGGATCGACGGGGTCTACCACGCGAAGACCGTCGCCGAGCTCGAGCCCTTCGTCGAGGACCTGCCCGCCCTCGGCGACAAGGGCCCCTCGTTCGAGAAGGCGCCCGCCCGGCCCTCGCCCGGCGAGGTCCCCGAGTCCGCCGACGAGACCCTGCACGCGGTCTTCGGCGACGCCGTCCGCAAGGGCCGCTGGCGCGTCGGCCGCCGCACGCACGCGTACGCCGTGTTCAGCGACGTCGTGATCGACCTCAGCGAGGCCGTCTTCGAGCACCGGCAGGTCGTGATCAAGGGGTTCGCGCTGTTCGGCGACGTGAAGATCCGCGTCCCGGAGAACATCTCGCTGCGCGGCCGAGGCACGGGCGTCTTCGGCACCGTCGAAGTGGACACCCTGGACGCCGAGGAGAAGGACGCACCGGTCGTCTTCGTCGAGGGCTTCGCCGTCTTCGGCGACATCAAGGCCCGCCCCAAGCGCGGCAAGCTCATCCGTGACCTGCGCGGATATCTGCGCAAGCGACTGGAGGGCTGAGCGCGCCGGACGCCGCCGCACCGCGCTCGCGTCCGCTCGACGACGACACGTTCCGGCCACCCGCGCCGTCTGGCAGGAACCGGAGCTTCCGTACACCGGGACACAGTGCATAGGCCCGCACACAGCGGGTAGAGCTTCGGGCATCGTCTCTCGCTCGCGAAGCCGTCGTCAGGAGTAGACCGTGCTGCAACCGACGCATCAGTCCCTGCAGGTCGCCGTACCGGCGGAGGGGGCCTCCCCGGCACGAGCGCAGTCGAGCGCTTGGGGCGGGGTGCCAGTGCGCGAGCGGGACCAGGACAACCCATGGCACTCCGACGCCGTGTGCCGCCGGGACGAGGCCGGACTGTTCTTCGCCCCGTCCAAGGAGCCCACCGCCGCCCGGCTCTCCCGCGAGGAGGCCGCGAAGCGCGTCTGCGCCCGCTGTCCCGTGATGGTGGAGTGCCGGGAGCACGCCCTGCTCCAGCCCGAGCCGTACGGCGTCTGGGGCGGCCTCACCGCCGCCGAGCGCCGCGTGGTCCTCGCCCGGCGCCGCCGCCGCGACCTGGAGCTCCAGAAGGCCACCCGCACCGCGGGCACCATCGCGGCCGCCGGCTGAGGCCCGCGGCGCACTTCGGGTCCGACGAGGCGGCGCGCACGAGGCCTCATCTTCGTACGACGACGGGGGCGCTCCCCGCACGGAGCGCCCCCGTCGTCGTACGCCGCGGAGTCGTCGTCTGCCGCGGCGCTGTGCTCTGCCGCGGAGCTGTCGTGTGCCGCGGTCCGGCGGAGCGCGCCTACTTGGCGCGGTCGAAGTCGATGGCGCTGTACGCGCGCAGCTTCGAGAGCCGGTGGTCGGAGTCGATCTTCCGGATGGTGCCGGACTTGGAGCGCATCACGAGCGAGGACGTCGAGGCGTTCTCGGCGCGGTAGCGCACACCGCGGAGCAGCTCGCCGTCGGTGATGCCGGTCGCGACGAAGAACACGTTGTCGCCGCTGACCAGGTCGTTCGTGGAGAGCGTGCGGTCCAGGTCGTGCCCGGCGTCGATCGCGCGCTGCTTCTCCGCGTCGTCCTTGGGCCACAGCTTGCCCTGGATGACACCGCCCAGGCACTTGATCGCGCAGGCGCTGATGATGCCCTCGGGGGTGCCGCCGACGCCCATGAGCAGGTCGACGCCGGTGCCCTCGCGGACCGCCATGACCGAACCGGCCACGTCACCGTCCGAGATGAACTTGATGCGGGCGCCGGTCTCGCGGATCTCCTTGACGATGCCCTCGTGCCGGGGCCGGTCCAGGATCATCACCGTGACGTCCTCGGGCGAGGACTTCTTGGCCTTGGCGACGCGGCGGATGTTGACCGCGGCGGGCGCGTTGATGTCCACGTAGTCGGCGGCCTCGGGGCCGGTGACCAGCTTGTCCATGTAGAAGACGGCGGACGGGTCGAACATGGTGCCGCGGTCGGCGGCGGCGAGCACGGCGATGGCGTTCGGCATGCCCTTGGCGGTCAGCGTGGTGCCGTCGATCGGGTCGACGGCGATGTCGACCTCGGCGCCGGTGCCGTCACCGATGCGCTCGCCGTTGAAGAGCATCGGCGCCTCGTCCTTCTCGCCCTCCCCGATGACGACGACGCCGTTCATCGAGACGGTGTGGACGAGGGTCCGCATGGCCCTGACGGCGGCACCGTCCGCGCCGTTCTTGTCGCCGCGGCCGACCCAGCGGCCCGCGGCCATGGCGGCGGCTTCGGTGACCCGGACGAGCTCCAGGGCGAGGTTGCGGTCGGGAGCCTCCGGGGAGACCACGAGTTCGGACGGCAGCGAATGATGCTCGGTCATCGAGGCGCACCTTTCTGATGCGATAGAAACTGCGCCCGCAGGGCGTCCTTGGAAGGGCGGTGGTGGGAGACGGGTGGGCGGCCGGATGAGGGATATGCCCTTGACTCTATCCGCAGGTCGAAAGAATGAGCAGAGGGCCCCACACGTGAGCGCCGGAGGGGGTGCGGGTCGGTGTGCCGTGGGGACCTGCGACGATTGGGGGCGTGGCAGGCAGAAATGGCAAGCAGACCGTGCGGAACATGCTGCTCTCGATGGCCGTCATCGGCATGGTCGTGGCAGTGATCTACGTCTTCATCCCGCACGACGAGTCCAAGGACCCGGTCAAGCGGGTCGACTACAGCGTCGAGCTCCTGACCGCCCGGCGGGCCGCGGCCTACCCGGTGGCGGCGCCCCAGGGTCTTCCCAAGTCGTGGAAGCCGACCTCGGTGCGCTACAACGGCGCCGACCACGACAGCTGGCACCTGGGCTTCCTCGACCCGGCCGGGGAGTACGTGGCGGTCAAGCAGTCCACGGCCAAGCCGTCCGAGTTCATCGAGAAGGCCACGCAGCAGGCGCACAAGACCGAGCGGACCCAGGAGATCGCGGGCAAGACGTGGCACCGCTACAAGGGCACCCGCTATGACGCGCTCGTCCTCCAGGACAAGGGCGCCACGACGGTCGTCGCGGGGACGGCCTCGTTCGGTCAGCTGACGGCGATGGCGGAGTCCCTGGAGATGAAGCGGACGCCGGTCGAGACCAGCGCGTAGCGGTTCCCGGTACGACGAGCGGTACGACGAGAGGCCCCCGGCGGTTGCCGGGGGCCTCTCGCGTACTGCTGGTCCTGCTGTGCTGCCGGGACTCAGACGGTCGTGATGACGTCCTCGTACGCCAGGCGCGGGGAGCGCGGGAACCAGGCGTCGTCGCCCGGCTTGCCGATGTTGACGACCATCAGCGGGGTGTGGTCGTCGTCCAGGAACTCCTTCTGCACGCCCGCGAAGTCGAAGCCGGTCATCGGTCCGGCGGCGAGGCCGGCGGCGCGGATGCCGACGATGAAGTACGCGGCCTGCAGCGCGGCGTTCAGACCCGCGGCCTGCTCACGGACGGGGCGCTCGGAGAAGAACGCGTCCTTGGCCTGCGGGAAGTGCGGGAACAGGGCCGGGAGCTCCTCGTGGAACTCGTTGTCCGCGGACAGGATCGCGACGAGCGGCGCCGTGGCGGTCTTCGGGCGGTTGCCCTCGGCCATGTGTCCGACCAGGCGCTCGCGGGCCTCGGGGGAGCGGACCAGGGTCACCCGCAGGGGGGACTGGTTGAAGGCGGTGGGGCCGTACTTGACCAGGTCGTAGATGGCCTGGATCTGCTCTTCGGTGACGGGCTCGTCGGTGAAGGTGTTCGCGGTGCGGGCCTCGCGGAAGAGCAGGTCCTGGGCGGCGGGGTCAAGAACGAGGGACATCTTTACAACCTTCTCGATGCGGTGCTGAGGGCTCCGGCGGCGGTCCTCGGGCACTTGGGGGGTGCCTCGGTGCCTGCCGGTGAGATCGACAGTACGACAGCGAGGTTCAATGTTCAACTAAAACCGGGGCGTGGTGATCCGCTTCACAGGTGCAGGGGTGTCTTACGCGTCCTCGGCGTCCGCGGTGCCTTCGGTGCCCTCGTCGCCCTCGGCGTCCGGGGCGGCCAGCGCCGCGTCGAGCCGGGCGCGGGCCCCGTCCAGCCAGCGGCGGCAGGCGGCGGCCAGCTCCTCGCCGCGCTCCCACAGGGCGAGCGACTCCTCCAGGGTCGTGCCCCCGGCCTCCAGGCGGCGCACCACCTCGATCAGCTCGTCCCGGGCCTGCTCGTAGCCGAGCGCCGCGGCCTCGGTGTCCGTCTTGCTGGTCATGCGCCCACCCTAAATGTCGACTCGTACGGTGAATTCGCCCTCGGCGACCCGTGCCCGCAGTTCCTCGCCGGGCGTCACCTCGTCCGCCGCGCGGACCACTGCGCCGTCCTGCTTCTTCTGCAGCACCGCGTACCCCCGCTGGAGGGTGGCGGCGGGGGAGAGGGCCACCACGCGCGCGTGCGTGTGGGTCAGCTCCGACTCCGCGCGGTCCAGGAGGTGGCCGAGCGTGCGGCGCGCCCGGTCCACGTACGCCGTGATCTGCTCCTCGCGGTCCTCGACCATGCGGTGCGGGTGCTCCATGCAGGGGCGGGCCAGGGCGTGCGCGAGGCCGCGCTCCTCGCGGTCGAGGAACGCCTCGACGCTGCGGCGCGCGCGGTCCCGCAGGAACGCCACGCGCTCGTACTCCTCGCCGACGTCCGGCACGACCTTCTTCGCCGCGTCCGTGGGGGTCGAGGCGCGCAGGTCCGCCACGTAGTCGAGGAGGGGGGTGTCGGGTTCGTGGCCGATCGCGGACACCACGGGCGTACGGCACGAGGCCACCGTGCGCACCAGCTGCTCGTCGGAGAACGGCAGCAGGTCCTCCACGCTGCCGCCGCCGCGCGCGACGACGATCACGTCGACCTCGTCGAGCGCGTCCAGCTCCTTCACCGCCTGCACCACCTGGGGGACGGCGTGCACGCCCTGCACCGGGACGTTGCGCACCTCGAAGCGGACCGCCGGCCAGCGGTGCCTGGCGTTCTCGAGGACGTCCCGCTCGGCGGCCGACGCGCGGCCGCAGACCAGGCCGATGAGCTGCGGCAGGAACGGCAGCGGCTTCTTGCGGTCCGGCGCGAACAGGCCCTCGGCGGCGAGGGACTTCTTCAGCTGCTCCAGGCGGGCGAGCAGCTCCCCGACGCCGACCGGCTTGATCTCCGCCGCCCGCAGGGACAGCTGGCCCCGCGGCGCGTACCACTCCGGCTTGGCGTGCACCACGACGCGGGCGCCCTCCGAGACGACGTCCGCGACCGCGTCGAACACCTGGCGGTAGCACGTGACGCTCACGGAGATGTCGTGCGAGGGGTCACGCAGCGTCATGAACACCACGCCCGCCCCCGGGCGCCGCGACAGCTGAGTGATCTGCCCCTCGACCCAGATCGCCCCGAGCCGGTCGATCCAGCCCCCGATGAGCCGGGACACCTCCCCGACGGGAAGCGGCGCGTCGGCAGACGTATTGAGACCCATACGCCGAGCGTATCGGCCCTCACTGACACCGCCCCCGCCCTGCGGGCGGCCCAGCCGCCCACAGGGCTTCACGGCACCTTGGGCTCGCCCCGCCGCACCCCCTGAGCAGCCAGCACCACCAACCCCACCCCCAACCAGATCGCCCCCACCACCTGCGCCGACCCCGACGCCTCCACGATGACGGCGACCACGATCGCGGCGCCGAGCACGGGCACCAGCACATGCCGCCACCAACTGACCTCCCCGCCCCGCCGCCGCACCGCGAACCAGCCGACCACGCTCGCGTGCAGCAGGAAGAAGGCCGTCAGCGCCCCGATGTCCACGACGGACACCAGGTGGTCCATGCCGTCGTCCCGGCGGGACGCCCACACGGCGGCCACGAGGGTGACGGCGGCGGCGCACAGCAGCGCGACCCGAGGGGTGCCCGACTCCGTCCGCGAGAGCAGCCGCGGCAACCGCCGGTCCCGCGCCATCGCGAACAGCAGCCGCCCCGCGGCCGCCTGCCCGGCCAGCGCCGCGAACGCCGCGCCGATCGCCTTGCTGACGGCCACCAGGTCGTGCAGCCAGTCCCCGACGGCCGAGTCCACGGCGGAGTAGAAGGCGGACCCCTGGTTGCCGGGGTTGGCGGCGAGGTCGGCCGACGAGACCGGGGACAGCAGCGCCACCAGATACGTCTGGAGGACGAACAGCACACCCGTGAGAGCCAGGCAGAACAGCACGGCCCGCGCCACCTTCGCCGAGCCGCCCGTCACCTCCTCCGCGAACGAGGCGATCGCGTCGAAGCCGAGGTAGGACAGGACGGCCACGGACACGGCCCCGACCACCGCCGACAACGCGAACGCCCCCTGCGTACCGTCACCCGTCAGCGGCGAGAGCCACCCCCGCTCCGCCCCGTCCCGCGCGAGCACCACGACCGCCGACACCACGAACACCAGCAGGACCACGATCTCCAGCGCGAGCACCGCGAACCCGACCCGCGCCGCGGGCCGCACGCCCCACAGGTTCAGGGCCGTCGTCAGGAGCACCGCGATCGTCGTCCACACCCACCGGGACACCGACGGCACCAGCTCGTGCATGGCGATCCCGGAGAAGAGGTACGCGACGGCCGGGATGAGCAGGTAGTCCAGCATCGCCATCCAGCCCGCGACGAACCCGGGGCCGTTGCCGAGACCCACGCGCGCGTAGGCGAACACGGAACCCGCCTGGGGGACCACCTTCACCATCTGGGCGTAGCTGAAGGCGGTGAACGCCATGGCGATCGTCGCGATGACGTACACCAGCGCCACCGCGCCGTGCGACTTCGCGTCCAGCGTCCCGAAGACGCCGACCGGGGCCATCGGGGCGATGAACAGCAGGCCGTAGACGACCAGGTCCCGGAAGCCCAGGCTCCGTCTCAGGCCGTCGCCTTTGGCCGAGGGCCCTTCCCCGTCGGGCGGCAGGGGCGCATTCGTCGTATGGGCGGACATCGAGCCTCCGGGTGCCTCCGCTGGTCACGCAGTGGCTCCCAGTCTCCCCACTGAGGCGATCTTTGACCTGTCGTACGCGGCCTTACGATGGTCTGCATGACTGCAACGCCTGGCTCCCGCCGTGTCCTGCTCGCCGCTCCCCGTGGCTACTGCGCGGGTGTGGACCGTGCCGTGATCGCCGTCGAGAAGGCCCTGGAGCAGTACGGGGCCCCGATCTACGTCCGCCACGAGATCGTCCACAACAAGTACGTCGTGCAGACCCTGGAGAAGAAGGGCGCCATCTTCGTCGACCAGGTGGAGGAGGTGCCGGAGGGCTCCATCGTGATGTTCTCCGCGCACGGCGTGGCGCCGACCGTCCACACGGAGGCCGCCGAGCGCAGCCTCGCCACGATCGACGCGACCTGCCCGCTGGTGACCAAGGTCCACAAGGAAGCGGTGCGGTTCGCCAAGGAGGACTTCGACATCCTCCTGATCGGCCACGAGGGGCACGAGGAGGTCATCGGCACCTCCGGTGAGGCCCCCGACCACATCACGCTCGTCGACGGCCCCGAGGACGTCGCCAACGTCGAGGTGCGCGACCCGGACAAGGTCGTCTGGCTCTCCCAGACCACGCTCTCCGTGGACGAGACGATGGAGACGGTCGACGCCCTGAAGGGCAAGTTCCCGAACCTCCTCTCGCCGCCGAGCGACGACATCTGCTACGCCACGCAGAACCGCCAGACCGCGGTGAAGAAGCTCGCGGAGGACGCCGACCTCGTCATCGTCGTCGGCTCCAAGAACTCCTCGAACTCCATCCGCATGGTCGAGGTCGCCCTGGAGGCGGGCGTGCCCGCCTCGCACCTGGTGGACAACGCCGGGGAGATCGACGAGGCCTGGCTGGAGGGCGTCACCACGGTCGGCCTGACCTCGGGCGCGTCCGTCCCGGACGTCCTGGTGGACGGCGTCCTGGAGTGGCTGGCCGAGCGGGGGTACGCGGACGTGGAGACGGTGAAGACGGCCAACGAGTCGATCACCTTCTCGCTGCCCAAGGAACTGCGCCGCGACCTGCGCGCGGAGGCGGCGGAGCTGTCCGCGAAGAAGTAGCCCGCGCGGCGCCGGGCCGGTCCGGCCGATCCGCACGGCGGATCCGTCCAGCCGGTCCAACCGGGGCGTGGCTGTCGGTCCGGCGTCGTAACGTGGGGCCCATGCAGATCTTCGGAGTGGACATCGGCGGATCCGGGATCAAGGGAGCACCCGTCGACCTGGAGCGCGGGGACCTGGCCCAGGAGCGGCACAAGGTGCTGACGCCGAACCCGGCCACGCCCGAGGGCGTGGTCGAGTGCGTGGCCGAGGTCGTCGAGCACTTCGGCTGGACCGGCCCGGTCGGTGCCACGTTCCCGGGCGTGATCACGGGCGGCACGGCGCGCACGGCGGCGAACGTCGACAAGAGCTGGATCGGCACGGACATCAGCGGCCTGATCTCCGAGCGCGTCGGCGGCGCCCCGGTGACCGTCCTGAACGACGCGGACGCGGCGGGCGTGGCCGAGATGCACTTCGGCGCGGGCCGAGGCCGTACCGGCACGGTCATCATGCTCACCCTCGGCACGGGCATCGGCAGTGCCGTCTTCACCGGCGGCCACCTCGTGCCGAACACCGAGCTGGGCCACCTGGAGCTGCACGGCCACGACGCGGAGAAGAAGGCCTCCTCCAAGGCCCGCGAGGACGAGGACCTGACCTGGGAGCACTGGGCGCACCGCGTCCAGAAGTATCTGGCGCACGTCGAGATGCTGTTCTCGCCCGAGCTGTTCATCATCGGCGGCGGCGTGAGCCGCAAGGCCCACAAGTTCCTGCCCCTGATCGAGGGCATCCAGGCCGAGATCGTCCCGGCGGAGCTGCAGAACAACGCGGGCATCGTGGGCGCGGCGATGGCGGCACGGGCGGACGGCCAGGGGGTGCGGCCCGCGGGGCCCGCGGGCTGACCTCCTAGGAGGCCTAGGAGGCGGGCACGCGCCGCTGCGCCGGACCGCCCGGCGGCCGCAGCTGCCCGCCCCGTCGCTGGCGCTGCTGCCACTGCCGCTGCTGGCGCCGCCGGTTCATGAGCTTGACCTTGCGTACGGTCACGATGACACCGGCGACCAGCGTCCCGCCGTACAGCCAGCCCGCGTGCAGCGCGAGCGACGTCAGCAGCCCCATGAACTGACCGCCGAAGCCATCGGTGCCGCCGGAGATCGGCAGCACCCCGGCCGCGAACGCGATCGGCACCGCGACGGGCGCGGTCACCAGGTCGGCGGGCCGCACCCACAGCGCGGTGAGGGCGCTCACGGGCAGGAAGAGCACGCCGTACGCGACGAGCGAGCCGCCGAAGAGCAGTCGGAGCAGGCACGCGAGGACGAACATCACGGCCGCGGCGAAGAGCCCGCTGCCGAGCCCGGTCAGCCGGGGGTTGGGCATGCGGCGCAGCGCCCGGTATAGCGGCATCCGGCTGACCTTGCGGTACACCGGCGTTCTGCGCAGGACGCGGACGATCGGCGAGGCGGGCCTGCGGGGGCCCGGCGGGGTACGGGGGACGGGGGGCTCCGCGGGGCTGCCTTGTTCGGGCAGCGGCGCGGTGCGGCGCGGCCTTGCGCCCGGGGGACGGGTCCTGTGTTGCTCCACCGGTCCAACCTAGGTCGGCCCGGGTGGTCATACCGTATTGGGACACGCGTTTTGGCCGACCTTGGCCGAGCGTTCGACAGGGCGGCGGTACGGGGTGGGGGTGCGGGGGCCGTGCGGCGGGGGTGCGGGGGCCGCGGGGCGGGGCCGACGGCGGGTCCGGGGCGGGGCCTGACGGCGCCTTCGGGCGGGTACGGGGGCGGGGCGCGACACGCCGTAGACTGGTGGATCGCCCCGGACGACGAGGACAGCGCGCAGCGCCGCTGCCCCTCCCGGGCAGCGAGCCAGCCCCTGTCACCCCACCCAGTCCTCACGTACGGGAAGTCGCAACGTGTCGCTCACGATCGGAATCGTCGGTCTGCCCAATGTCGGCAAGTCGACCCTGTTCAACGCCCTGACCAAGAACGACGTCCTTGCGGCCAACTACCCGTTCGCGACGATCGAGCCGAACGTGGGCGTCGTCGGCGTCCCCGACCCCCGCCTGACGAAGCTCGCCGAGATCTTCAACTCCCAGAAGATCCTCCCCGCCACCGTCGACTTCGTGGACATCGCGGGCATCGTGCGCGGCGCGAGCGAGGGCGAGGGCCTGGGCAACAAGTTCCTCGCGAACATCCGCGAGTCGGATGCGATCTGCCAGGTCATCCGTGCCTTCAAGGACGAGAACGTCGTGCACGTCGACGGCAAGGTCTCGCCCAAGGACGACATCGAGACGATCAACACCGAGCTGATCCTCGCGGACCTCCAGACGATCGAGAAGGTCCTGCCGCGCCTCCAGAAGGAGTCGCGCATCAAGAAGGACATCGCCCCGAAGGTGGCGGCGGTCGAGGCGGCCAAGGAGATCCTGGAGAAGGGCGACACCCTCTTCTCCGCGGGCATCGTCCAGGGCTCGGGCAACGAGGAACTCCTCCACGACCTGCACCTCCTCACCACCAAGCCCTTCCTCTACGTCTTCAACGTCGACGAGGACGAGCTGACCGACGACGACTTCAAGGCCGAGCAGCGCGCCCTGGTCGCCCCGGCCGAGGCGATCTTCCTCAACGCCAAGCTGGAGGCGGACCTCGCCGAGCTGGACGACGAGGAGGCCCTCGAACTCCTCCAGTCCGTCGGCCAGGAAGAGCCCGGCCTCGCCACCCTCGCCCACGTCGGCTTCCGCACCCTCGGCCTCCAGACCTACCTCACGGCAGGCCCCAAGGAGTCCCGCGCCTGGACCATCAAGCAGGGCGCGACAGCCCCCGAAGCGGCCGGTGTCATCCACACCGACTTCCAGAAGGGCTTCATCAAGGCCGAGGTCATCTCCTTCGCCGACCTGGTCGAAACCGGCTCGGTGGCCGACGCCCGCTCGGCGGGCAAGGCGCGCATGGAGGGCAAGGAGTATGTGATGCAGGACGGGGATGTGGTGGAGTTCCGGTTCAACGTGTAGCCGCTGCCATGGGTTCGGCCCCCGTCCTTTGAGGGCGGGGGCCGTCGTGTGTCTGGGGGCAGGGGCGTCAGCTGAGGATCAGGAGGGTCGTGATGCCCGGGCCGAAGGCGCCGCCCAGTTGGTAGCTGAGGGCGAAGAGGCCTATTGCCGTGGGGCGTTGGGTGGGGGTGGTGGCGGAGGCCGCGTGCACCGAGAGGGTGGCGTTGGCGCCGGTCGCGGTGAAGGCCGCGGCGCCCGCCGCCAGGAGGAGCAGGGGGCCCGAGCTGGAGAAGGCCGCCGTGGCCACCGCCGTCGCCCCGACGGTGACGAGGATCGTGCGGACCGCCGTTCGGCCCAGGCGGGCCGAGCTCGCCGCGAGCAGCCAGGACAGTGCCGATGCGGTCAGGAGGGTCACCAGCTGGCCCGTTCCGATCGCGCCCTTCGACCAGCCCGCCCGGTCCTGGAGCAGGCTCGGCACGGTGAACAGGAGCGTGAAGTACGTGGTGGAGAGGGTGACGCCCAGGGCCGCGGAGACGAGGAAGAGGGGGGAGCGGAGAAGGGCTGCGGGTACGAAGCCCTCCGGGCGGCGGCGGATGTGCAGGGCCAGGAGCACGGCGGTGAGCAGGGCGGCCGCCAGGGCCGGGAGCGGGGTCGTCGGCAGCAGGATCAGGGACGTCGCCAGGGCGATGAGCAGCGCCGCTCCGCGTGCGTCGAAGCGGCCCTCACCGGACGGCGGCGTGCTTCGGGCGTAGCGCGACACCGCCGGTACCGCGAGCAGCGCGATCGCCGACACCGCGAACGCGAGCCGCCACGACACCGCGTCCGTGAGCGTCGCCCCCAGGAGCGGTCCCGCCGCCCCCATGACACCGAAGCCGGAGCTGATCACGCCCATCCGGCGCGCGTTGCCCGCCAGGTTCATCGCCGCCGCGACCAGGCCCGCCCCGCCGAGTGACTGTCCGACCCGGCCCGCGAGGGCGACGGGCAGCCAGGGCGCGACCGCCACCAGGGCGGTGCCGCCGACCACGAGGGCCGTACTCAGGCGCAGCAGGGGCTTGAGGCCGCGGCGGCGCAGCAGTGCCGCGAGCAGCGGGGTGCCCGCCGCCATCGCCCAGGCGAACACCGTCACCATCCAGGTCGCCGTGGCGGTCGCGACACCGAGGGAGCGCGCCATGTCCGGCAGGATCAGGACGGGGGCGTTGGCTCCGGCGGCCACGGGGGCGGCCAGCAACGCCAGCCAGAAGACGGGGACTTGGCGGGGGGTGGTGGCCGTGGCCGTCGCCGGGGGTGTGGCCGCGGGTGCGGGTGCCGTGGCGGTGGCGGTGGACGCGGTGGCTGGTGCTGTGGTGGACGCGGTGGTGCTGGACACGGGGACCCCCTGGAGCGGAACTGGCGATGGTGGGTTGATGGTTAGCGGCTGGCGGCTGGCGGCTGGCGGCTGGCGGCTGGCGGCTGGCGGCTGGCGGGCTGGCGGGCTGGCGGGCTGGCGGGCCCAGCGGATTCGTGGGAGAAGGGCAGGCGGCGCCCACCCCGCGCTCAGACCGTCGTCACGACGTCCTCGTACGCCAGCCGCGGCGACCGCGGGAACCACGCGTCCTCCCCGGGGCGGCCGATGTTGACCACCATCAGCGGTTCGTGGTCGTCGTCCAGGAACTCCGCGCGGAGGCCGGCGGCGTCGTAGCCCGTCATGGGGCCCGCGGCGAGGCCCGCCGCGCGGACGCCGACGATGAAGTACGCGGCCTGGAGCGTGCCGTTGAGGAGGGCGGACTGTTCGCGGACGGGGCGCTCGGAGAAGTAGGCGGCGCCGACTCCCGGCGAGTGCGGCACCAGGCGGGGCAGCTCCTCGTGGAACTCGTGGTCCGTGGCGAGGACCGCGACCAGCGGGGCCGTCGCGGTCTTGGCCCGGTTGCCCTCGTCCATGTGCTTGACCAGGCGCTCGCGGCCCTCGGGGGTGCGGACGAGCACGACGCGCAGGGGGGACTGGTTGAAGGCGGTGGGGCCGTACTTGACCAGGTCGTAGATGGCCTGGACCTGCTCTTCGGTGACGGGCTCGTCGGTGAAGGTGTTGGCCGTGCGGGCCTCGCGGAAGAGCAGGTCCTGGGCGGCGGGGGCGAGGGCGAGCTCGGACATGGTGGGACTCCTCGGTTGTCTCTGCGTTCGTCTTCTCAAGACTGAAAGTTTCAACGTTGAGATAAAAGCATGTGGGTTCTTTCAGCGTCAAGTGTCTTAACATTGAGAAGGTTCTTGTTGAGAAGACGCTCGTTGAGAAGATGCTCGTTGAGGGGTCGTTCGACGGGCGACGAGCAGTGACTAGGCAGAGGAGTGGTCGGCATGAGCGACGCCGTGGACGCGATCGTCGGGCAGTGGCAGAAGGAGCGGCCCGACCTGGGGGACGACCTCTGGCCGGTGCAGCTGATCGCGCGGATCCAGCGGGTGAACCGCGTCCTGGACCGCGAGGCCAAGGCGTTCTGCGCCAAGCACGGCGTGGAGTGGGGCGAGTTCGACGTCCTGACGACGCTCCGCCGGTCCGGGCCGCCGTACGCCCTGACCGCGGGCGCCTTCCTCAAGGCGGCCATGGTGACCTCGGGCGCGATCACCAACCGGATCGACAAGATGGAGGCCAAGGGCCTGGTCGAGCGGGTCAGGGACGGCGCCGACCGCCGTACCGTCCGGATCAGGCTCACCGAGCACGGCAAGCAGCTCACGGACGTCCTGATGGACGCCCATCTGAGCCGTTACGCCCGCTTCCTCGGCGACCTCGACCCCGAGGAGATCGACGCCGCCGCCGGGCTGCTCCGCAAGCTCCTGGAGCAGCAGGGCGACACGTCGATCACGTAGCGGCGACGGGACGGGTGGGGCGGCGCGGCCCGGTCGCCCCCTGCGTCACCCCCGCCCGCCCCGCCCGCCCCGCCCCCGGGAAATCGATGGTGGCTGAAATCCCGCCAACACCGCGCCCCCGCCCCCTCCGCCTCGTGGAAGCCGCAGTCCGGCAGCGTCACCCCGCCCCACGTGCCACTCCGCCGTTACGGGGGGAATGCACGGATTATTGATGCCATGTCATGGCCGGTGCGTGGCAGTCGTGTTACGTCCGAACACCGCCCTTGTGGGTTTCCTATGGATCCGCCAATCTTTCGACGGCGACAGAGAGTTGAACATTGATCAACTCGGCGTGCACATGTCGGCCAAACATTGTCATGCCCTTGTCGCATCCCCCACCAGCGCACCACCGATTGAGGAGGACCCCTCAGATGGCAGTGATGCGTCACCCCCGCCGAAGACTGGCCGGTACGGGAACCCTCGCCCTGACCGCCGCCACCGCCGTCGCCCTCGGTGTCGTCGCCGCGCTCCCCGCGAGCGCGCAGCCGAAGGCAGCGGAAGGCCGGATCCAGTACGCGGACGCCCCCGGCTCGATCGCGAACAGCTACATCGTGACCCTCGACGCGGACGCCCCCAAGGCGGACTCGCCCGCCGGCAAGGCGCTCGCGAAGAAGCACGGTGCCGAGATCGAGCGGACGTACAAGAAGGTCCTGAACGGCTACGAGGTGCAGGCCTCCGAGGCCGAGGCGAAGAAGTTCGCCGCCGACCCGGCCGTCGCCTCCGTCGTGCAGAACCGCACGTACACCGTCGCCGCGACCCAGCCCAACCCGCCGTCGTGGGGCCTGGACCGCATCGACCAGCGCAACCTCCCGCTGGACCAGAAGTACACCTACCCGGACAAGGCCGGTGAGGGCGCCACCGTCTACGTCATCGACACCGGTGTCCGCAAGAGTCACCAGGACTTCGGCGGCCGCGCCGTCGACGGCTTCGACGCCATCGACAACGACAACGTCGCGCAGGACGGCCACGGCCACGGCACGCACGTCGCCGGAACCGTCGGCGGCATCGCGCACGGCGTCGCCAAGAAGGCCAAGATCGTCGGCGTCCGCGTGCTCAACAACTCGGGCTCCGGCACCACCGCGCAGGTCGTCGCGGGCATCGACTGGGTGACGCGCAACGCCACCAAGCCCGCCGTCGCCAACATGAGCCTCGGCGGCCCGGCCGACAGCGCGCTCGACACCGCCGTCCGCAACTCCATAGCCGCCGGCATCACCTACGCCGTCGCCGCGGGCAACGAGACCACCAACGCCAACACCCGCTCGCCCGCACGCGTCACCGAGGCCATCACCGTCGGCGCCACCACCAACACCGACGCCAAGGCCAGCTACTCCAACTTCGGCAACGTCCTCGACCTGTTCGCCCCCGGCTCCGGCATCACGTCGACGTGGAACACCAACGACACGGCGACCAACACGATCTCCGGTACGTCGATGGCGTCCCCGCACGTCGCGGGCGCCGCGGCCCTGTACGTCGCCGAGAACCCGTCGGCCACCCCGGCGCAGGTCTCCACGGCCCTGACGACCGCCGCCACCCCGAACGTCGTCGGCAGCCCCGGCACCGGCTCGCCCAACCGCCTCCTGTACGTGGGCACGGGCGGCACCAACCCGCCCGGACCGAAGTTCGAGAACGGCGCGGACTTCGCGATCACGGACAACTCCACCGTCGAGTCGCCGGTGACCGTCACCGGTGTCGCCGGCAACGCCCCCTCGGCGCTCAGCGTCCCGGTCGCCATCAAGCACACGTACGTCGGTGACCTGAAGGTCGAACTCGTCGCCCCCGACGGCTCCGCCTACGTCCTCAAGGACTTCGGCGCGGGCGGCAGCTCGGACGACATCAACACCTCGTACACCGTGAACGCCTCCTCGGAGACGGCCAACGGCACCTGGAAGCTCCGGGTCAGCGACAACGCGGCCCAGGACGTCGGCACCCTCGACTCCTGGGGCCTGCAGTTCTGACGCCGGTCCGCTGACGCCGGTCCGCTGACGCCGGTCCGCTGACGCCGGTCCGCTGACGTTGTCAGGGGCGGCGATTCCGGCGCCGCACTCCTGACGTCCGTCGGGAGCGAGCGATCAGCAACTCGCTTCACCGTCACACCTCTTCATCCTCGTCCTCGCGGAACGGCTCCGGGTCACCGACCCAGCCGGCCGCGAGGACGAGGCGCGTCCGGCGGTGCACGGCCAGGAACCCGAAGGGCCGGTCGAAGGTGGCGTCGATCTCCGTGACGGAGTAGCGCAGCCTGGGAACCGAGCCGGCGAGCCCCTCGATGGCCGTGGCCGCCGCCGCCCGGAAGCCCAGCTCCCCGAAGGTCGCGGTGGCCGCCTGCGCGGCCCTGCCCACCGCGAGCGGCTCGACGGCGACTCCGGGGAAGTGGCCGAAGCCGTCGTCCATGGCGGTGGTCAGGCCGAACAGGTCGCTCCGCGCGTTCAGGTCGTGCTCGGCGGTGACGGTGAACGGCACGGTCGTGACGTGCAGTTGCGGGGGCAGCGGGCGCTCGTGGCGCTCCCGGCCGACGGTCAGGCCGGGGCCCGGTTCGCCGTACGGCAGGTGAGTGCCCGGCACGCGCGGCCAGGCGCGGCCGAGGACACCCACGCCTCCGGCGAGCACCTGCCCCGGGGTCATCCCCTCCTCGCCGAGCAGCAGATGCACGTCGACGCCGGTGTCGCCGAGGACGCGCAGTTCGGTGATCGCCCCCGCGGGGGTGGCGGCGACGCCCACGCGGTCGGGCAGGCTGCTGGTCCGGCGCAGGGCGATCAGGTCGAGGTCGCGCCAAGGGCCGCTCTCGGGCGTCATGCCGCTCTTGGAGAAGGGGCGCAGCCACGTCGTGCACAGGGCGAGGGCGCCCGCGAGGGCCAGCTCGGAGTCCTCGCCCACCACGGCCGGCATCCGCTCGATCTGTCCGTCGGTGTGCTTCGCGGTCCAGGCGTCGAGCGCGGCCTGGTCGTGGCTCACGTCCCCGGTCAGCACGCCGTGGGCGCCCGGGGGCAGGCCCTCGGCCCACCGCTCGCGCAGCGTCACGGTCCGCTTCGTCCAGAGCCCGATGGCGGCGCCGACACCGGGGACGGCGTCGAGGGCGGCAAGGAGTTCCCGGGCCGCCTGTGCCGCCCGCTCCGGCGGCAGGCCGATCGCCTCGCCGAGCTCCGCCCGCGCGGGGCCGCCCGCCCCGTCCGCCAGGAACGCGAGGAGCGGCCAGACCCCGGCCGCGGAGAACACCGTGCTACCCCGTACGTCCCGCGCCCACCGCGAGGTGAGTTCGTTGACCGCCCGCACCGTCGTCTCTGTCACGCGCATCCGATGAACCTAGTGTCGGGGGTTGTGAGCCCCCCCGCGCGGAGCCGCTGCTCGTGCGCCGGTGCGGCCACCGGTGCGAGCCGTGCGTCGGCGGGTCTGCGCCGGTGGCTCAACCGCCGTGTCCGAGGGGGTAGTTGATTGCTATAACGCCCGAAAGGCCCTGCGTAAAGACCTGCGGGTCAGGAAATCATCACTTCGAGTGATTCCTTGGCCTAGGGTTGCGGCCAACAACCCACGGTTGCCAGGCTGTTGCTGTCTGTCAACCTGATGGGAGTGGCTAGTGACATTCGGTGAGCAGCCGGCCTATCTGCGCGTCGCGGGTGATCTCCGTAAGAAGATCACCGATGGTTCGCTGCCCCCGCACACCCGGCTCCCCTCGCAAGCCAGAATCCGCGAGGAGTACGGGGTGTCGGACACGGTCGCTCTCGAAGCCCGCAAGGTGTTGATGGCCGAGGGTCTGGTCGAGGGCCGCTCCGGCTCCGGCACCTATGTGCGCGAGCGCCCCGACCCGCGCCGCGTCGCGCGCACGGGCTTCCGCGGCCCCGGCACGTCCACCCCCTTCCGTCAGGAGCAGGCCGCCGAGAACGCCCGCGGGACCTGGGAGTCCCGCAGTGAGCAGACGGACGCGACCGACACGGTCGCCGAGCGCCTCGCGATCCGCCCCGGGGACCGGGTGATGTGCACGCGCTATGTCTTCCGGGACGCGGGCGAGGCGATGATGATCTCCACGTCCTGGGAGCCCCTGGCCGTCACCGGCCGGACCCCCGTGATGCTCCCGGAGGAGGGCCCCCTCGGCGGCTGCGGCGTCGTGGACCGCATGGCCGCCATCGATGTGATCGTGGACAACGTCGCGGAGGAGGTCGGCGCCCGCCCCGGCCTCGCCGAGGAACTGCTCGCCCTCGGCGGCGTCCCCGGCCACGTGGTCCTCTCCATCCAGCGGACGTACTACGCCTCGGGACGCCCCGTGGAGACCGCCGACATCGTCGTGCCCGCCGACCGCTATCGCATCGCATACCACCTGCCGGTGCGGTGACCGCGCGCCCGGCCGCCCGGGCCGCTCGCCACCCCGGCCGCCCGGAATGCGAACGGGCCCGTCCGTCCCGCGTGATCACGAGTTAACGCCCGCCCGGGTTCCGTAACGCCCGGGCAACGGCGCCCGGCGGTGGATCGTCACGCACGGCTCCTAACTTCCCCCTCCGTACCCGCAGTCCGGTCGGAAGACAGGAACCCTCATGACGGATACGGTCACGCGCGACGACACGGCCCCGGTGGACGGCGCCGCCCCGGCCGAAGGACCGCCGAAGCGCAGCTACGCCCGGCTCGCCGCCGACGAGAGCCGCGAGGACTACTCGCTGCGCTACGCCCCGCACTCCTTCCGCCGCTGGTCGCCGACCATGGTCGCGTCCACGGCGCTCGGCGGCATCGCCTACCTCGCGGACTTCGCGATCGGCGCGTCCATCGTCTTCACGTACGGCTTCACCAGCGGGCTCGCGTCCATCCTGTGCGCGGCGACGATCATCTTCGTCACGGGCGTCCCGATCGCCCGGGCCTGCGCGAAGTACGGCCTGGACATGGACCTGGTCACGCGCGGCGCGGGCTTCGGCTACTTCGGCTCCACCCTCACGTCGCTCATCTACGCCTCGTTCACCTTCATCTTCTTCGCCCTCGAAGGCTCGATCATGGCCCAGGCCATGCATCAGGCGGTCGGACTCCCGGTGGAGGTCGGCTACTTGGTGACGACGCTGATCGTCATCCCGATCGTCTTCCGCGGCATGGGCGCGCTCGCCAAGGTGCAGGCCTGGACCCAGCCGATCTGGCTGATCGGCATGGTGCTGCCGTTCCTGGTGCTGGCCTTCGAGGCGCCGGACGCCTGGGGCGCCTTCGGTTCCTTCGAGGGCACCGAGGGCGCGGGCCAGGGCTTCTCCTGGATCGGCTTCGGGCTCGGCACCGGCGTTGCGCTCTCCCTCATCGCGCAGATCGGTGAACAGGCCGACTACTTGCGCTTCATGCCGGCCAAGACCGAGGCGAACAAGAGGCGATGGAATCTGGCCGTTCTGGCGGCCGGTCCCGGCTGGGTGGTCATCGGCGCCGCCAAGCAGCTCGGTGGCGCGTTCCTGGCCTTCGTGGCCCTGGAGGCGGTCGGCAGGACGCACGCCCTGGAACCGATCGCTCCGCAGATCGAGGCGCTGCGCCCCTGGCTCGGCTCCTTCGCGCTTCCCGCCGCCGCGGCCTTCGTGATCGTCTCGCAGATCAAGATCAACGTGACCAACGCCTACAGCGGTTCGCTGTCCTGGTCGAACTTCTTCTCCCGCATCACGCACCGCCACCCGGGCCGGGTCTGGTACATCTTCCTCAACCTCGCCATCGCGCTGACGCTGATGGAGATGAACATGTTCGCGGCCCTCAACAAGCTCCTCGGCTTCTACGCCAACGTGGGCATCGCGTGGATCGTCGCCGTCGCGGCCGACCTCGTCATCAACAAGCGGCTCGGCTGGAGTCCGCCGTACATCGAGTTCAAACGTGCATATCTGTACGCGGTGAACCCGGCCGGATTCGGTGCGATGGTGATCGCTTCGACGGTCTCCATCCTGGCGTTCTTCGGCCTGTTCGGCCGGTACGCCGAGGCCTTCTCGACCTTCATCGCCGCCGGACTCGCCCTGCTCCTGTGCCCGTTGATCGCCTGGGCCACCCGCGGCAAGTACTACCTGGCGCGCCCGAACCCGGTGAACGGACCGCACGTCGAGGTCCCCGACATCACGGCCACCCACACCTGCGCGGTGTGCGAGACGGCGTACGAACTTCCCGACATCGCCGACTGTCCCGTCCAGTCGGGGCCGATCTGCTCGCTGTGCTGCTCCCTCGACGCCGAGTGCGGGGACGTGTGCCGCACGTCGCCCGCGAGCGGCCCGGTGCTCATGCCGGTGCCGACGGTGCCGACCGGGTCGACCGGGTCGACGGTGCCGACCGGGGCCCCGTAGAGCGGGGCGCACGCGGGCGTGCTTTTCGTCAACACACCGTAAAGGGGGCCGAGTTCGGGCTTGTCATGCCCGGCGGAGGTCGTCGCAGGGGGCGCGTCCGTGCGGACGCGCCCCCTGAGTGCTGGCCGATTGCGTATCTCTTTGTGCAAAGTCGTATCCGCTGCGTAAAGGTCGGGCGTAAGCTCGGGCATATGCGGATTGCGGTTTCCTTACTGATCGAGGCGTTGGGTGCGCCCGGGGCGGGGAGCGGAGGGACGGCATGAACGACGGGACGGTCATACTGCCCTGGCTCGTGATACGTCAGGACGACAACGGCAACCGCTACCGAATCGGTAGGTACGCGACCAAGGCCGAGGCGCAGAAGATCGCGGACAGCCTCGACGACCGCGGCAAGGAACAGCTGTACTGGGTGGAGCGGCTGAACCAGAACGGCGCGAGGTGAAGGTCGTAAGCTCCCGCGCATGACCGATCGGATCGTGGTGGTGGGCGCCGCCCTGTACGACGACGGACGGCTGCTCGCCGCCCGGCGCAGCGCGCCCGAGGAACTCGCCGGGCGCTGGGAGCTGCCCGGGGGGAAGGTCGAGCCCGGTGAGCGCGGCGAGGACGCGCTGGTGCGGGAGCTGCGCGAGGAGCTGGGGGTCGAGGCGGAGCCGCTCGCGCGGGTGCCGGGGGAGTTCGATCTCGGGCGCGGCTATGTGATGCGGGTGTGGCGGGCCCGGCTGCTCGCGGGGGAGCCGAAGCCGCTCGAGGACCACGACGAACTGCGGTGGCTCGGCCCCGGCGAACTGTGGACCGTGGACTGGCTCCCCGGCGACATCCCGGCGATCCACGCCCTGACGGAATCCTGACGGACGACACCCCGGACTCCCCTGCGGCCCGCTCGCGCGCAGCGCTACCGTCGACGCCTCGGCACACCCGTCTGACGGACTCTCCGTCACCCCCTCCGACCTGCCGGAACACCCCACCGGAGCCGAGTGGGTCAGCCGTCCGCCCGACCCCTGCGGCGGTCGGGGCGCAGGGGCGCGCGAGGTGATGGCGGGACAGGTCGTACGCCCCTCTACGCCGTTCGTGCCACAACGTCACCTTGGACGCGGTACTTCCGCCTGGATATCGGGTATGTGCCCATTAACCCCATGAAACCGGACATAGGTCCGCCGCTGGGCCGGGAAGTGATCGGCGTGATCGACACCGAAGGCGAGTGCGCCGAGTGGGACTTTCCCGCGGACCCGGGCGCCGTCCGCACGGCCCGCGCCGTCGTCCGCGCGCAGCTCGGCGAGTGGGGGCTCGGCGCCCTCGGTGATGTCACCGTGCTGCTCGTCAGCGAGCTGGTGACCAATTCCCTGCGCTATGCCTCCGGACCCATCGGCGTCCGCCTGGTGCGGCAGGGCGATCCGCTCGGCACGCTGCTCGTCGAGGTGTCCGACCCGCTGCCGGACCCACCCAGGGAGCGGGCCGCCGCACCCGACGACGAGGGCGGCCGGGGCATCCAGCTGGTCGCCCGTTCCTCGCGACGCTGGGGCACTCGTCCGGGACGTACGGGCACGGCGGGGAAGACGGTGTGGTTCGAGCTGGCGCTGCCCGGATAGAAGACAGGGGGCGCCGGTACGTACAAGTGCACGGGACGAGCACAAGGCGGACACGGGCCAAAAAGCGTTTAGTCCGTGCTGTGATCGTGAACGGCGTGTGGCTCGGCACCGTAGTGCTGGATACTGCGGGCAGCCACATCCGGTGACCGGTACCGGACGCGGTGAGCTGGAGGGGACGGTTCGCGTGAGCGAGATACCAGCGAAGGCGACGGGTTCGACACGGCCTGTGGCGCGGTCGGGCGGGGCCCTGCCCGCACGGCCGGTGCCGGGAGCCGGAGGCGGACCTCTCTCGTCGACGCCGACGGGGGCCATGGATGTCGTGACCGGTGTGCCGGGTGCGACGGACGTGGCCGGAGGCGGCACGCGAGCCACCGCGGGGGACGGTACGGGGCGTGGACCGGCCGACTCCGCGGGCGAGGACGCGCCAGGACCCGCGGGCGACGGCCCCGGTGGCGAACACGCCGCGGCCGGCGGCCCCGCTGTCGACGGCCCCGCGCGTGGCGTAGTCCCCGGCGCGCCCGGAACCGTAGGCGTCACTGGGTCGCGTGGCGTAGCCGGGACGTCCGGAGGCGCCGACGCGCGTCACCGCGGCGCCGGTGCGGTACCCTCCCGCGTCGACGACCCGGCCCCCACGCCGGACGACGTCATCTGGCAGAGCAGCCCGCCCGGGTCCATCTACGACTACATCAAGGTGGCCTCCTTCTCGATCGGCCCCGACGGCCTGGTCGACCAGTGGAGCGCCCGCGCCGAGCGGCTGTTCGGCGTGGCCGCGCGCGACGCCGTCGGCAAGGACCCCATCGACGCGTTCATCGCGCCCGAGCTGCGCCCCGCGGGACGGCGCAAGATGGCCGAGATCCTCGACGGGCGGGAGTGGACCGGGTCCGTCCCGTTCCGGGTGCCGGAGTCCGAGGCCCGCGCACCGGAGTCCGGACAGGGCGCTCCGGTCACCGGACCGGGCGCCGGGTCCGCCCAGGCCGCCGCCGCGCTCGAAGGCATCGCCGAGGTCTATGTGATGCCCGCCCGGACGCCGGAGGGCGAGCGCTCCGCCGTCTGTATCGTCGTCGACGTCCGCGCGCTCCGCTGGATCGAGACCGACCTGGCCGCTTCGCAGGCCATTTTCGGCCAATCTCCCTTCGGCTTCCTGCTGTTCGGCACCGACCTGAGGGTGCAGCGCGCCAACCGCCGGTTCGCCGCCGTCTTCGGCGGCGCCGTCGACGACCACCGCGGCCGCACGGTCCACGACTATCTGCCCCGCCACGAGGCCGACCGTATGCAGGACGCGATGCGCCGCGTCCTGGAGACCGGCGAGGCCGTCACGGACATGCAGATCGTCGGCCCGACCCCGGGCAGCAACGAACGCCGTCACTGGTCGATCAACCTCTACCGCGTGCACAGCGGTTCGGGCCGCCCCATCGGCGTCGCGGGCCTCGGCAACGACGTCACCAACCGGCACGCCGCCGCCCGCGAGGCCGCCCACGCCCGCCGCAACCTCGCCCTCCTCAACGAAGCGGGCGCCCGCATCGGCAACTCCCTCGACCTGGAGACCACCGCCCGCGAACTCCTCGACGTCAGCGTCCCCGGCTTCTGCGACCTCGCCTCCGTCGACCTCTACCAAGGCCTCCTGGACGGCGACGAGGCCGTGCACATCCGCCAGAGCCTCGCCGAGGGCAGCGCCGAACTGCGCCGCGTCGCCTTCGCGAGCGCCGTCGCCGACGCGCCCTTCCCCGACGGCACCGGCCCCGTCGACGTCGGCTCCGTGCACCGCTTCGCCTTCAACTCGCCCTGTGCGGAGGCCCTGCGCACGGCCCGCCCGCGCCTGATCGCCGCCGACGACGACTGCGGGCCCGCCCGCCGCCTCACCAGCGGACTCATCCAGTCCACGCTCGCCGTGCCGATGGTCGCGCACGACACCGTCGTGGGCCTCGCGCAGTTCTCCCGTACGAAGGGCAGCGAGCCCTTCGGCGAACGCGACCGGGCGCTCGCCGTCGAGCTCGCCGCGCGCGCCGCCGTCTGTATCGACAACGCCCGCCTCTACCGCCGCGAGCACGAACGCGCGCTGATACTGCAACGGTCCCTGCTCCCGCCCGGCGACCCCGAGGCCGCCGGACTCGACATCGCCTGCCGCTACCTGCCGGGCAACGCCGCCACCGAGGTCGGCGGCGACTGGTTCGACGTCATCGAACTGCCGGGCCACCGGACCGCCCTGGTCGTCGGCGACGTCATGGGCCGCGGCCTGCGCGCCGCCGTCGCCATGGGCGAACTGCGCTCCGCCGTGCGCACCCTCGCCCTGCTCGACCTGGAGCCCGCCGAGGTCCTCTCCGCGCTCGACGAGATCGCCCGCGGCCTCGGCAACCCCCAGGGCCAGCAGCACGCCCGCCGCGGCACCCCGGCCCGCAGCCGCGACCACGACCCGGACGACCTCGCCGAGGTCTACCTCGCGACCTGCGTGTACGCGGTGTACGACGCCGTCACCCGCCGCGTCACCTTCGCCAACGCCGGGCATCTGCCGCCCGTCCTCGTCGAGCCCGGCGAGTCCGCGCTCATGCTCGACGTGCCCCCGGGCATGCCCCTGGGCGTCGGCGGCGAACCCTTCGAGGAGGTCGACGTCGACCTGCCCGAGGGCGCGCTCCTCGCCCTCTACACGGACGGCCTCGTCGAGTCCCGCGACCACCCCCTGGACGAGGGCCTGAACGCCTTCGTGGGCGCGCTCGCCGACCCCGCGCAGGCGCTAGAGGACATCTGCGACCACGTCCTGAACACCCTCGACACGCACCACGGCGAGGACGACATCGCGCTCCTCATGGCGCGGGTGCAGGGCCTGCCCGCCGAGCACGTCGGCGACTGGACGCTGCCGCGCGAGCCGCAGTCCGTGGGCCGCGCCCGTGAGCTGGCCTGCCAGCGGCTGCGCGAGTGGGACCTCGAAGCGCTAGTCGACACCGCCGAACTCCTGGTCAGCGAGCTGGTCACCAACGCCCTGCGCTACGGCGAGGGCGAGATCCGGCTGCGCCTGCTGCTCGACCGCACCCTGGTCTGCGAGGTGTGGGACGCCGGGCTCGTCCAGCCGCGCCGCCGCCGCGCCCGCGACACCGACGAGGGCGGGCGCGGGCTGCAGCTCGTCGGCCTGCTGAGCGCGGCCTGGGGCTCACGCCGGACACCGCGCGGCAAGACGGTGTGGTTCGAACTGGCGCTGCCGGACGGGGACTCGCAGCCCGTGGACGCGGCGGAGGCGCTGATGAGCCTGTTCTGAGCGGGCCCGAGCCTGTGGCGGGCCCGAGCCTGTTCCGAGCGCGCCGCCGGGGCCGCCCGGGGGTGCCGCGCGCGTGCGGCACCCCGTACGCCGCCGCACGCCGCCACCTCACGTCGTCGCCTTCAGCGCGGCGAGCCGTGCCTCCACCTCCGCCGTGTCGCTCAGGCTCTCCAACTGCTCGAACTGCGCGTCCAGCGAGGAGGCGGCGAGTTCCTCCCCGCCCAGGGCCCGCGCCTCCTCCCGCCGCACCTTCTCCTCGAACCGGCTCAGCTCGCTGGTCGGATCGAGGGCGTCGATGCTCCGCGCCGCGTCGAGCATCCGGTTCCGCGCCTCGGCCGACTTGGACCTGGCCACCAACTGGTCCCGCTTGGAGTGCAGTTCCGTCAGCTTGATCTTCATCGTGTCGAGGCCGTCCTTGAGCTTGCCGACCACGTCGGACTGCGCGGCGATCGACGGCTCGGCGTCCTTCGCCTCCCGCTCGGACCGCAGCTGCCTGCCGAGGGCCACCTTGGCCAGGCCGTCGAACCGGTCGGCCTCCGCGGCGTTCCCGTCCGCCCGCAGCACGTCCGCCTTCTTGCTGGCCGCGAGCGCCTTGCCGCCCCACTCGGCGGCGGCCACCACGTCCTGACCGTGGTCCTCCTCCAGGAGCCGCAGATCGCCGATCGTCGTCGCCACGGCCCGCTCGGCCTCCCGGATGTTCTCCGTGTAGTCGCGGATCAACTGGTCCAGCATCTTCTGCGGGTCCTCGGCCTGATCGAGGAGGGCGTTGACGTTGGCCTTTGCCAACTGCGCCACGCGCCCGAGGACGGTCTGCTTGGCCATGAGGGCTCTCTCCTTGTGTGTGCGTACGGGTACGAATCCCGCGTACGAGTCTCAGAACCGTCCGCCTCCGCCCCTGCGCCCCCGCGTCCCGCCCCCGCCGAAGCTCCCGGGCCCGCCCCCGCCGAAGCCGCCCCCGCCCGTCCCTCCGAAGCCTCCGCGTCCCATCCCGCCGAGGACCTGCCCGAGGACGATCCCGCCGAGGACGGCGCCGCCCGTCCCGCCTCTGCCCCCGCCCCCGCCGCCGTACGGATTGCCGTAGGCCCGGACGTCCCGCTCGGCGAGCGCCTGGGCCTCGCGGGCCAGGGAGTCCGCGCGCCGGGCCTCGGCGAGGGCCTCAGCCGCCCCCGACCCCGCCCCGTCCGGGGCGTCCTCCGCCGCCTCCGCCCGCTCTGCCAGCTCCAGGTGTCGCTGCGCCTCCGCGAGTCTCGTCCGGGACGTGCTGCCCACCGCGCCCCGGTGCGTCGTGACGTAGTCGGCGGCGACGGCGACGGCGCTGCGGGCGGTGAGCAGGGCCTGGCCGAGGAGGGAACGGGCGCGGGTGTCGGCGCTCTCACGTTCGCGCGCGCCCGCCAGGGCCGCGTCAAGAGCTGCGTCGGCCTCCTCCACCCGGCGCAGGGCGTCGATCGGGTCGTACGGACCGGCGGCGAGGGCCCGCCGCACCTCGCCGGTGACGGCCTCGACCCGGGCCACGCGCCCGCGCAGCTCGGCGTCGGGCCCGCCGCCGGTGAGCCGCCCGCGGGCCTCGGCGAGGTCGGCCTCCGCCTCGCTCAGGGCGCCCGGCAACCGGCCCGCCGCCCGGTCGAGTTCACCGGCGAGCCGCTCGACGGCCGTGAGGAACGTGTCGGCCTGGTCGACGGCGCCCTCGGCCGCGCGCAGGTGGACGGCGGCCGTGCCGTTGTCGGCGCCCTCGACGGCCGTGCGGGCCCGGTGGAGCTGGGCGGTGGCGAACACGAGCCGGTCCTTGGCCTGTTCGACATTGCCGATGACCGCTTCGCTCGCGCCGGGGGCGTAGCGGGCGCGCAGCTCTTTGAGGGTGCTCTCGGTGTCCAGGGTGCGGGCGCTGACCTGCTGGAACACCGTCTCGGCATGGTCGAGGGCGGCGGGCGCGGCGCGTTCCAGGGCGCGCAGCTGGTCGAAGGCCGCGGCCTCGGCGTCCAGGCGGCGGCCCGCCTCGGCGCAGCGGGCGACGATCTCGTCGAGCATGCGGCGCCGGGTCGCGTCGTCCTCCGGGTAGGCGTCGTCGAGCTCCTGTCGCAGCCGGAAGGCCGCCGTCAGCTCGTCGCGCGCGGCGGCCACGGCGGCCGTGAAGGGCCGCGCGGCCTCCTCGCCGAACTGGGCGGTGGCGAAGCCGAGTTCCTCGGTGCTGGTGCGCACCGCGTCGTCGGTCTCGACGAGCAGGGCCCTGGCCCTGGCGTCCAGGTCGGGCAGCGGCACGGGCCCGGCGCCGGTGCCCCGTCCCGGTGTCGTACGGGAGGTGAGGCGCCGCCGCCGACGCCGGAACGCGACCAGGGCGAAGCCGCCCGCCGCGCAAGCCGCGACCACCGGAAGCACCAGGTCGCCCGCCACCCCGTCGTCAGCGCCGCCCGCGCCGCCCCCGCCCGGGTCGGCCTCGCCCGGCGTGATCGTCGGCGCCACCACCCGCTGCCCGTCGAGCACCGCCGCGTACCCGTTCGCCGCCCCGACCGCGGCGCCCGCCCAGTCGTGGCGCCGCAGGGCGGGCTCGACGGCGGTGGCGGCGACGTCCCGCAGCTGGTCGTCGGTGAGCCGGGCGGCCGCGTCGACGGAAGTGGCGTACTGCCGGTCGTGGGTGGCGACGGCGAGCAGCACGTCGTCGGCGCCGAGGCCGTTGCGGTCGGCGGTGGTGTCGGCCCAGCCCCGCGCGGACCGGCCGGAGAAGTCGCGTACGTACACGACGAACAGCTGGATCCGCTGCTCCTCGTAGAGCCGGTCGAGCGCGGTGGTCACGGCCGCGCGGCGGTCGCCGAGGGCATCGGTGCGGTCGGTGATCTGGCCGTCGCGGTCGAGGCGGACCGGGTCGTCGGCGGGCGCGCCGCGCGCGTGCGGCGCGGCGGGCAGGGCGGACGCGGCGCCCGCCGGGGGCGCCGACAGCGGGAGCCAGCACCAGAGCAGCAGCACGGCGGCCGCCGCCCGCGCGGACATGTGCGACGGGGCGCGGGGGGACGGCGTCACATTTGGCAGCGTATGGCCGCCCATGGGGTCACGCGACCGGGGCGGGGCGGCACCCCCGTCGCCGCCCCGCCCCGCACGCCCCCGGCCCCGCGGCCCGCCTACTTCTCCACGAACCGGACCTCCGGGTAGCGCGCCGAAGGACCGTCGAGGAGGTGGTCGTCGCGCCCGCCGAGCCAGCGGTCGAAGAACGAGACCACGTACCCGCGCTGGGCGGCCGTGGCGCGCGCGGGGTCGACGGTGCCGATGTTCTTCCCGATCACGTCGCGCCCCACCCCGGCCTGCGGCAGGACCGCGGCCAGGTCGGTGTACGCCTGGTGCTTGGAGCCGCGCAGGTTCAGGTCCCGCTTCCAGCCCTGGCCGTGCTTCCAGAAGGAGCCCCAGGACGGCTCGCTCGTGTGGTCGCTGCCGTCCCGCCCCATCAGCAGGAACGGCCGGTCCAGGCCGTGCCGGGCGACGGGCGTGAGGTTGGTGCCCAGGGGCTCGGAGTTGTGCTCCAGGGTGCCGTCCAGGTTGACGCCCGCACGCACGCGCTTGTCCTCGTACATGGTCTCGGCGGCGGCCATCCCGCCCGCGGAGTGCCCGAGCATGCCGACGCGGTTCCGGTCGACCGCCCTGCCCAGGCCGTGCGGCAGCGAGCCGAGCCGGTCGAGCACGAACTTGTCGTCGGCGACGCGGGAGTCGAGCACCTTCTCCATGAGCCGCGGCAGCTTCTCCGGCGGGGTCTGCGCGAGCGCGTCCCGCAGGGGCTTGTCGGTCTTCACTGAGCCGTCGGGGAACTCGACGCCCGGGGACTCGTAGGTGTGGTCGACGGTCACCACGACGTAGCCGCGGCTCGCCATCTCCTCGACGAGGGAGGTGCCCCAGGTGCGGGGGTCGTTGGCACCGGCGCTGTACACGAGCACGGGCAGCCGCCCGCCGCCCGTGGCCGGGCGCTTCACGGGCGCGCCCTGCCGGGCGTGCGTCCGCATGCCCGCCCAGTCGACGGCGTCCTTGGGGATCCCGTGCGGCGCGGCGGCGTTCCAGCGCGCGGCGGCGCCCTTCGCCATGTACGGCGCGACGGGGTGCCCGCCGGTGGCCCGCGCCGGGTACCAGACGCTCACCATCAGCTCCCGGTACGGCTGCGAGGTGACCCACGGGTCGTGCCGGGACCGGTCGACCAGGCGGGTCGAGAACGTACCGACGGCGTGCGGACCGGTGGGCGCGGGCAGCGCGGCCCGTACCCCGTGCCCCGCCGGGGTGTCGCCCGAGCCCTGCGCGGACACCGGCGAGGCCGCACCGGCGGCGAGCACGGTGGCCACGGCGAGGCCCAGGGCGAGCGCGCCCCTGCGGGAACGGGAACGGGAAGAGCGGAGATCGCGGAGGTTCATGCCTCCATCCTGGTCGCCCCCAACGCCCGCCACCATGGAGGCAATCCCCAGAATCCCAGGTGGGGGATTACCCCCACCTGGGATTCCGCGGTCGCTCCGGCGCCGGGCGGGCCGCCCCGGCGCCCTACGTCGTCGGCCGCCGCCGGATCTTGTTGCCGAGCCAGACCAGCGGGTCGTACTTGCGGTCGACGGCCCGCTCCTTCAGCGGGATCAGCGCGTTGTCGGTGATGTGGATGCCCTCGGGGCACACCTCCGTGCAGCACTTGGTGATGTTGCAGTAGCCGAGGCCGTGCTCCTCCTGGGCGGTCGCCTTGCGGTCCAGGCCGCTGCCGGCGGCGGCGTCCAGGGGGTGCATGTCGAGCTCGGCGACGCGCATGAGGAAGCGGGGCCCGGCGAAGGCCGCCTTGTTCTCCTCGTGGTCACGCACCACATGGCAGGTGTCCTGACACAGGAAGCACTCGATGCACTTGCGGAACTCCTGGGAGCGGTCCACGTCCTCCTGCATCATGCGGTACTCACCCGGGCCCAGGTCCTTCGGCGGTACGAACGCCGGGACCTCCCTGGCCTTGGTGTAGTTGAAGCCCACGTCCGTCACCAGGTCCCGCACCACGGGGAAGGCGCGCAGCGGCGTCACCGTGATGACCTCGTCGCGGTCGAAGACCGACATGCGGGTCATGCACATGAGCCGCGGCCTGCCGTTGATCTCCGCGGAGCACGAACCGCACTTGCCCGCCTTGCAGTTCCACCGCACGGCGAGGTCGGGGGCCTGGGTCGCCTGGAGCCGGTGGATGATGTCGAGGACCACCTCGCCGTCGTTGACCTGGACGGTGAAGTCCTTCAGGTCACCGCCGTCGACGTCACCGCGCCACACCCGGAAGCGCGCGTCGTACGCCCCCGAGCCCTCGTCGCCGTCCCCGGCCCCGCCTTCGTTCCCGGCCGCGCTGGAACCCGTGCCGGAAGTCGTCCTCGTACTCACTCGTAGAGCTCCTCTTCGGCGAGGTACTTGACCAGCTCCTCCTTGTCGAAGAGGGCGAGCAGGTCGGGGCGGATGGGGTCGGTCGTGACCCGGGTGAGGTCGATCTGGCCGCGCTCCGGGTCGCTCACCGCGAGGACGCCCGTCGGGTCGGCGAGGGCGCAGAGCAGGTTCACGCGGCGCCAGTCGCGGTTCATGCCGGGGTGGTCCTCGCGGGTGTGCCCGCCGCGGCTCTCCGTGCGCTCCAGGGCCGCCCGCGCCACGCACTCGCTGACCAGGAGCATGTTGCGCAGGTCGAGCGCCAGGTGCCAGCCCGGGTTGAACTGGCGGTGCCCCTCGACCCCGGCCCTGCGGGCGCGCCGCCGCAGCTCCGCCAGCTTCTCCAGGGCCTCGGCCATCTCGGCATCGCGGCGGATGATGCCGACCAGGTCGTTCATCGTCTGCTGGAGCTCCTGGTGCAGGGTGTACGGGTTCTCGGGCGTCGTGCCCGGCTCGGGGCCCTCGGCGCTGAACGGGCGCAGGGCCTCGGCGGCCGCCGCGTCCACCTGCGCGTCGTCCACGACGGGGGCGGTGGCCAGGTCGTCCGCGTACCGCGCCGCGTGGAGCCCGGCCCGGCGCCCGAACACGAGCAGGTCGGAGAGCGAGTTGCCGCCGAGCCGGTTCGAGCCGTGCATGCCGCCCGCGACCTCTCCGGCCGCGAAGAGCCCCGGCACGCCGCGTGCCGCCGCCGTGTCCGACTCGACGGCGATGCCGCCCATCACGTAGTGACAGGTCGGCCCGACCTCCATCGCCTCGGCGGTGATGTCGACGTCCGCCAGCTCCTTGAACTGGTGGTACATGGACGGCAGTCGGCGCCGGATGACCTCGGCGGGCATGCGCGTCGACACGTCGAGGAACACCCCGCCGTGCGGGGAGCCCCGGCCCGCCTTCACCTCGGAGTTGATGGCGCGGGCCACCTCGTCGCGGGGGAGCAGCTCGGGCGGGCGGCGGTTGTTGTCCGGGTCGTCGTACCAGCGGTCGCCCTCCGCCTCCGACTCCGCGTACTTCTCCTTGAAGACGTCCGGGATGTAGTCGAACATGAAGCGTTTGCCCTCGGAATTGCGCAGCACCCCGCCGTCGCCGCGCACGGACTCGGTGACGAGGATGCCCTTCACCGACGGCGGCCAGACCATTCCCGTCGGATGGAACTGCACGAATTCCATGTTCAGGAGCGGAGCCCCGGCGAGCAGAGCGAGGGCGTGCCCGTCGCCGGTGTACTCCCACGAATTCGACGTCACCTTGAAGGACTTGCCGATGCCGCCGGTGGCGAGCACCACGCTCGGTGCCTCGATGACGAAGAAGCGCCCGCTCTCGCGTTCGTAGCAGAAGGCGCCCGAAACCCGTTCGCCGTCCTTCATGACCCGGGTGACCGTGCACTCCTGGAACACCTTCAACCGGGCTTCGTAGTCGCCGAATTCACGCTTGTCCTCCTGCTGGAGGGCGACGATCTTCTGCTGGAGCGTGCGGATGAGTTCGAGGCCCGTGCGGTCGCCGACGTGCGCGAGCCGCGGATATTCGTGCCCGCCGAAGTTCCGCTGTGAGATCCGGCCGTCCTTCGTACGGTCGAAGAGCGCGCCCCACGTCTCCAGTTCCCACACCCGGTCGGGCGCCTCACGGGCGTGCAGCTCCGCCATCCGCCACTGGTTGAGGAACTTGCCCCCGCGCAGGGTGTCGCGGAAGTGCACCTGCCAGTTGTCGCCGGAGTTCACATTGCCCATGGACGCCGCGATGCCGCCCTCGGCCATCACCGTATGGGCCTTGCCGAACAGGGACTTGCAGATCACGGCCGTACGGGCGCCCTGCTCCCGGGCCTCGATGGCAGCCCGCAGCCCGGCGCCACCGGCACCCACGACCACGACGTCCCACTGCTGCCGTTCCACCTGAGACATCAGAAGCACCCTTTGCTCTGCTAGAAGAGGGTCGGATCATCGAAAGCACCCGAGGCGATCAGATACACGTAGAAGTCGGCGAGTGCGACGCTGATCAACGACGCCCAGGCGAGCAGCATGTGACGGCCGTTCAGCCAGCCGACCCAGCGCCACATCCGATAGCGCACCGGATGCTTGGAGAAGTGTTTGAGCTTGCCGCCGACGATGTGGCGGCAGGAGTGGCAGGAGAGCGTGTACGCCCAGATGAGCGTGATGTTCACCAGGAACACGAGGGTGCCGAGCCCCATGTGCCCCCACTCGTAGTCCTCGTTGCGGAAGGCGAGGACGGTGTCGTACGTGAGAATGCCCGCGACCGGCACCGCCGCGTAGAAGAAGTACCGGTGGATGTTCTGCAGGATCAGCGGGAAACGCGTCTCACCCGTGTACTTCGCGTGCGGTTCCGCCACTGCGCAGGCGGGCGGTGACGCCCAGAAGCCGCGGTAGTAGGCCTTGCGGTAGTAGTAGCAGGTGAGGCGGAAACCCAGCGGGAAGACGAGAATGAGCAGCGCGGGGGAGAGGCCCCACCAGCTGCCGAAGATCTCCCAGTTGGGGCCGTTCTTCATCGGTTCGCAGTTCTCCGCGATGCACGGAGAGTAGAACGGCGAGACGTAGGGCGCCTCGTAGTAGTCGGCGTTCGCGAACGCCCGCCACGTCGAGTACACGACGAAGGCGAACAGTCCGGCGGCGGTCGCGGCGGGCTGGAGCCACCAGCGGTCCGTCCGCAAATGGGCAGCGGTGATGGCGGCGCGCGTGCCGTGCCGTACGCCGCCGGGGCCCGTGCCCTTCTTCAGATGGGGTTCCGTGCCAGTGGCCAACGAGGCTCCACTCCTTCGTCGACGGGCGGATCGTTCCGGGGGCCGCTAGGGCGCGCGGCGGTCGCGGGCGCCCAGGCCCTCGTCGTCCGAGTCCGTCCACAGGGACCGGTCGTACGGCGTGTCCGGGATGGTGACCAGATCGGGGCGGGCCTTCGGGGGCGCGGGCGGGGCTTGTGGTGCCGAGGCGGAGGCGGCGGCCGCGCGCAGCAGGGCGACGCTCTCGCGCAGGTGGTCGGTGTCCATGCGGACGCGGCGGAAGTCGACGCCCGCGAGTTCCGCGTCGGCGTGCTGCTCGACCCTGCCCACGGTGCGGACCAGGTCGTCGACGCAGCGCTGAATGGCCGTCAGATCGTCGTGCAGAGCCATGACTTGCCCTCACTTCACAGGTGCGGTGGCAACGCTCATGCGCCTGAGAGTGTCGCTCCTCACATCCCGTGTTGGGAACCCCGCGTGCGCGGATTCGACCCCTCCGGGTTAGATCTCGGCCGGGGGCGCATGGGGGGACGTTCTGTGGCCGTGGGCCGGGGGTGCCGCCGATCGCGCTCCGCGCTCGCCCTCAAGCGCCGGGCGGGCTTTCTCCCACCCGCCCGCCCTGACTCGACCGGAGTGCCGTGGGGCGCACGGCGGGAAATGTGAGCCCGTCCGGCGATTGAGGACGAGCGCGCAGCGCGATCGGGGGTCACCCCGGCTCACGGCCGGAGGCGCGTCGGGCCGAACCGGCCAGGGGTGAGACAGCCGCGGCCGCAGGCGTTGCGCCGCACGGGTGGCTTACCGGGGCCACCCCGACGTGTCGGCGCCCCCGCCAGAGCTCCGTCCCGTTCAGTGGATGCCATACGTGTGATCAACTCCATATTTCCCCCGCGATACCGCCAAACGTGCACCCGCACGGGCAACCCCCGGAGGTACCCGTCATGCCCCTCGACCGCGCCAGGCCGCGACCGGTCCGCCCGGCGGCCACGGCCCGATCCGCCGTGTTCCTCGCCGCCGGAGTCCTCGCGCTGCCCGCCCTCACCGGGTGCGGCTCGGGCGAGGAGTCGAGCGCCCCGACGGCCGGGCAGGACATCGCCCCCGCGGCCAGGGACCAGATCGCCGACGGCGGCTCGGTGAAGTGGGCCGTCGACGCCCTCCCCGAGACCTTCAACTCCTTCCAGTCCGACGCCGACGAGGCCACCACCCGCGTCGCCGGCGCCGTGCTCCCGTCGATGTTCCGCCTGGACGCCCGCGGCAGACCTCAGACCGACGCCGACTTCCTGGAGTCCGCGAAGGTCGTCGAGCGCGAGCCCCAGCAGGTCGTGCTCTACAAGCTGAACCAGCAGGCGGTGTGGAGCGACGGCCGCGAGATCGGCGCCGACGACTTCGCCGCCCAGTGGCGCGCACTCTCCGGCAAGGACAGCGCGTACTGGACCGCCCGCAACGCCGGCTACGACCGCATCGGCAAGATCGAGCGCGGCGCCAACAACCTGGAGGTGCGCGTCACCTTCGACAAGCCCTACGCGGACTGGCGCTCCCTGTTCTCCCCGCTGTACCCGAAGGACGTCATGGGCACCCCGGACTCCTTCAACGACGGAGCCCGCAGCAAGCTCAAGGTCACCGCGGGCCCCTTCGCCCTGAAGGACGTCGACCGCGCCGACGGCGAGCTCACCCTGCGCCGCAGCGCCCGCTGGTGGGGCAGCCCCGCCAAGCTCGACAAGCTGGTCCTGCGCGAGGTCCCCCGCGACAAGCGCGCCGCCGCCCTCGCCGAGGGCAAGGTCGACCTCGCCGAGATCGACGCCGACGAGGCAGGACGCATCGCGCTCGCCGCCCGCGACAAGGGCGCCCGGGGCCCGCTCGCCCACGGCCCCGGCGCCGCCCTCACCCCGGCCGCCGCCCTGCGCTCCTGGGCCCGCGCCCACGGCTCCGACGAGGAGGCCGCGGACATCGAGCAGCAGGCCCGCGAGAAGAATCGCGAGGCCGTCGAGCGGTACGCCGAGGAACAGTCGGGCCTGCGCGGCTACGAGGTCCGCAAGTCCCTCGAACCCGCCTACACCCAGCTCGCCCTCAACGGCTCCGAGGGCCCCCTCGCCGACGACCGCGTCCGCCGCGCCGTCGCCCGCGCCCTGAACCGCGACGAACTCGCAAAAACGGTTCTGAAGCCCCTCGGCCTGCCCGCCGAGCCCGTCGGCAGCCACCTCGCCCTCGCCGGTCAGGACGCGTACGCCGACAACAGCGGCGCCCTCGGCGACCAGGACACGGCGGAGGCCTCCGCCCTCCTCGCCGACGCGGGCTGGACCCCCGGCGGCCCGCTCAAGGAGAAGGGCAAGGGGAAGAAGGGGGACGGGGAGAGCAAGAAGAAGGACGGCGACGGGGGCGACGCGGGCTCGGAGGCCTCCGAGAACGACACCGACTCCGGATCGGGCTCCGACTCGGGCTCCGACTCGGGCTCCGGATCCGACTCCGACGACGGCACCTACATCGTCGGCGAGGACGACCAGAAGCCCGGCGACCCCCGCTCCGCCCTCCTCAGCCCCGCCCGCGCCGCCGCCTACCAGCAGTCCGTCCTGATGCGGCAGGCTGACGCCCTCACCGCGCGCCGCGAGGCCGACAAGGAACAGAAGAAGGACCCCGGCGGGCACGCCAAGCAGCACGCGAAGAAGCAGGCCCAGGGCGGCGCCCCGGGTGCGTACGCCCCCAAGGGCACCGCCGCCCCCAAGGCCGCCAAGGGCGCCGCCGCGGGCCCGCTGGCCAAGGACGGCAAGGCGCTCACGCTGCGCTTCGTGCTTCCCTCCGGGGCGGGCTCGGAGTCGCTGCGCGGGGTCGCCGACCGGATCTCGCGGATGCTGCAGCGCATCGGGGTGCGCACGGAGATCGCCAAGGTCGCCGACGACAGCTACTTCAAGGACCACATCGCGTCCGGCCAGTACGACCTGGCGCTGTACTCCTGGCCCGCGTCCGCGTTCCCCGCGACCGACGCCCGCCCGATCTTCGCCAAGCCGGTGCCCGCCGCGGACGGCTCCCTGAACGTCGAGCAGAACTACACCCGCGTCGGCACCGACCACATCGACCAGCTCTTCGACCAGGCCGTGAGCGAGCTGGACGAGTCCGAGAACCGCTCCCTGGTGAAGAAGGCCGACGCCCGCATCTGGGCGGCGGCGGGATCCGTCCCCCTCTACCAGCGCCCCCAGCTGGTGGCGGCCCGCACGAACCTCGCCAACGCGGGAGCCTTCGGCTTCGAGACCCCGAAGTACCAGGACATGGGCTTCCTGAAGCCGGGAGCGAAGGCGGGCAAGCAGCCGAAGAAGAACTGAGACCTGGCGGAACCCCCTGTTCCGGGGCCGCCCAGGAGCCCGACAAGCCGCCCCCGGCGAGGCCACGTAGGATGGGGTAAGGCCGTGGCACGTCTGCCCGGCAGGGCACGCGTACGAAATGGACGTACGCGCCGCCGTCCAAGCCTCCCGGGAGAAGCGCACCTCGCATGCCCACGCGCCACGACATTCGTAACGTCGCCATCGTCGCCCACGTCGACCACGGCAAGACGACCATCGTCGACGCCATGCTCAAGCAGGCGGGCGCCTTCGCCGCGCACGCCGCCGAGTCCCTCGACGACCGCATGATGGACAGCAACGACCTGGAGCGTGAGAAGGGCATCACGATCCTGGCCAAGAACACGGCCGTCAAGTACCACCCGAAGGACGGTGGCGACCCGATCACGATCAACATCATCGACACCCCCGGCCACGCCGACTTCGGCGGCGAGGTCGAGCGCGGTCTGTCGATGGTGGACGCGGTCGTCCTCCTCGTCGACGCCTCCGAGGGTCCGCTGCCGCAGACCCGCTTCGTGCTGCGCAAGGCCCTGATGCAGCGCCTGCCCGTCATCCTCTGCATCAACAAGACGGACCGTCCGGACTCGCGCATCGACGAGGTCGTGAACGAGACGTACGACCTCTTCCTCGACCTGGACGCCGACGAGGACCAGATCGAGTTCCCCATCGTCTACGCCTGCGGCCGTGACGGCGTGGCCTCGCTGACCAAGCCGGAGGACGGCACCGTCCCGGCCGACAGCACCAACCTGGAGCCGTTCTTCACCACGCTGCTCCAGCACGTCCCGGCCCCCGAGTACGACGAGACCGCGCCGCTCCAGGCCCACGTCACCAACCTGGACGCCGACAACTTCCTCGGCCGCATCGCGCTGCTCCGCGTCGAGCAGGGCGAGCTGCGCAAGGGCCAGACCGTGGCCTGGATCAAGCGCGACGGCTCGATCGCCAACGTCCGCATCACCGAGCTGATGATGACCGAGGCGCTCACCCGCAAGCCCGCGGAGGTGGCCGGGCCCGGCGACATCTGCGCCGTCGCCGGTATCCCGGACATCATGATCGGCGAGACCCTCGCCGACCCCGAGAACCCGATCGCGCTGCCGCTGATCACGGTCGACGAGCCCGCGATCTCCATGACCATCGGTACGAACACCTCGCCGCTGGTCGGCCGCGGCGGCACCGGCAAGGGCGCGGACGCCAAGGCGGCCGTCAAGGACCGCAAGGTGACCGCCCGCCAGGTCAAGGACCGTCTGGACCGCGAGCTGATCGGTAACGTCTCGCTGCGGGTCCTGGACACCGCGCGCCCCGACGCCTGGGAGGTGCAGGGCCGCGGCGAGCTGGCGCTCGCGATCCTGGTCGAGCAGATGCGCCGCGAGGGCTTCGAGATGACCATCGGCAAGCCGCAGGTGGTCACCAAGCAGGTCGAGGGCAAGACGTACGAGCCCGTCGAGCGCATGACCATCGACGTGCCCGAGGAGCACATGGGCGCGGTCACGCAGCTCATGGGCGTCCGCAAGGGCCGCATGGACAACATGTCGAACCACGGCTCCGGCTGGGTCCGCCTGGAGTTCGTCGTGCCGTCCCGCGGCCTCATCGGCTTCCGTACGGAGTTCCTGACCCAGACCCGAGGCACGGGCATCGCGCACTCCATCCACGAGGGCCACGAGCCGTGGTTCGGCGAGCTGAAGACCCGTAACAACGGCTCTCTGGTCGCCGACCGCTCCGGCGCCGTCACCGCGTTCGCGATGACGAACCTCCAGGAGCGCGGCGTGCTGTTCACCGACCCCGGCACCGAGGTGTACGAGGGCATGATCGTCGGCGAGAACTCGCGCTCCGACGACATGGACGTGAACATCACCAAGGAGAAGAAGCTCACCAACATGCGCTCCTCCTCGGCCGACTCCTTCGAGGCGATCGTCCCGCCGCGCAAGCTCTCCCTGGAGCAGTCCCTGGAGTTCTGCCGCGACGACGAGTGCGTCGAGGTGACCCCGGAGGCCGTGCGCATCCGCAAGGTCGTCCTGGACCAGAAGGAGCGCGGCCGCACGGCTTCGCGCGCCAAGCACGGCTGAGCCACGCGGGCGTGGCCTAGCCTCTGAGCTCTGTGTCACCTGCCGTCTTTCGTCCGCGACTCCGTCGTGGCCGGTCGCGCAGTTCCCCGCGCCCCTTCGGTCGCTGAGGCCGGTTTTCCCACGCACGTCGTGTGCGGGAAAACCGGCCTCTCGCGTTGCGGCGGGCGATACGGTTGCGGCGTGACGCGCGTCGACCCCGAGGGCCCGTCGGCGGTCGCCTGGCAACCGGTTTTCGTCCACGATCTGTCCGGTATGCGGACCCACTTGACCGTTAGATGTGTAACACGTCCGTTTCGCAACCATCTATCTGGGATCGGTTTGTCCGGATTTTGGAAGTTGTACGTGCCAGGTGTGATTGAACCGAGACCAAAAGGGTGTGGTCGGGCCGTACCTCATGGCTAATAGTTGACCGCGTATAGCTCGGGTCAATGGGTCACGCGCTGTGGGGAGCGCCGACTCACGAGCACACTGGGGTACTCGATCTTCGCCGTCAGGGGTGTCGGCGCTGCTCTGCGTACCCCCTCTTGTAGTGAACAAGTGGACTCATGAGGAGGAACCCCATGCGTGGTGCCAAGAGCGCCAAGTGGGTCGCCATAGCCGGCGTTGTGGCGCTTACCGCTACTGCCTGTGGTGGAGGCGACGACAAGAAGAGCAGCGGCAAGGTCGACCCGAAGGGGATCGTCAGCTACGCCAATGGTGAGCCGCAGAACCCCCTGCAGCCCTCCAACACCATGGAGGCGTACGGCAGCGTCGTCATCGACGCGCTCTTCACGGGGCTTGTCCACTACGACAAGCAGGGCAACATCACCTACGAGAACGCCGAGTCGGTCACGCCCGACAAGGCGAACAAGGTGTGGACCGTCAAGCTCAAGAAGGGCTGGAAGTTCCACGACAACACGCCGGTCACGGCGAAGTCGTACGTGGACGCCTGGAACTGGGCCGCCGACCCGGCCAACGGTCAGCAGAACAGCTCCTGGTACCGCGACATCGTGGGCTACGACAAGGTGCACCCCGAGAAGGGGAAGGCCAAGGCGAAGACCATGTCCGGCCTGAAGGTCGTCGACGAGACCACCTTCACCATCACGCTGAACTCCGGCATCCCGTACTACGCGTACAAGCTGGTCTACAAGCCCTTCTTCCCGCTGCCCGCGGCCGCGCTGAAGGACCCGAAGAAGTACGGCGAGGCCCCCGTCGGCAACGGCCCGTACAAGTTCAAGAGCTGGCAGCACAAGAAGTCGATCCAGGTCACGGCCTGGTCCGGCTACCAGGGCAAGGACAAGCCCAAGAACGGCGGCATCAACTTCAAGGCGTACACGACGCCGAACGCGGCCTACCAGGACCTGCGCTCGGACAACGTCGACACCATGCCGCTGATCCCGGACAGCGAGCTCGCCAACTACAAGAACGACTTCGGTGACCGCGCGATCACCGCGGACTTCTCGGCGATCAACACGATCAACCCGGCCTTCTACACGAAGCAGTGGAAGGACATCGACGTCAAGGTCATCCAGGGCCTGTCGATGGCGATCGACCGCGAGACCATCGCCAAGACCACGTTCTACGGCACCCGCAAGTCGGCCTCCGGCTGGGTCGCCCGTGGCGTGAAGGGCTACAAGGCCGGCGCCTGCGGCGAGTTCTGCAAGTTCGACCCGAAGAAGGCCAAGGAGTCCATCAAGGCCGGCGGCGGCGTCCCGGGCAACAAGATCTCGATCCAGTACAACGCCGACCAGCCGCACAAGGGCTGGGTCACCGCGGTGTGCAACGACATCCAGAAGAACACCGGCGTCAAGTGCGTCGGTGACCCGGTGACCGACTTCCAGGCCGACACGGAGATCCGCGACCAGAAGAAGGTCAAGTCGATCTACCGCTCCGGCTGGGTGCTCGACTACCCGTTCAACGGCAACTTCCTCGGCGACCTGTACGGCACCGGTGTCGACGGCAACAAGGGTGGCTTCTCGGACCCGAAGTTCGACAAGCTGGTCAAGAAGGCCGACGCCGCCAAGACCATCGACGAGTCGGCCGACCTGTACAACCAGGCCGAGTCCGAGCTGAAGAACAGCTTCCCGGGCATCCCGCTCTGGTACAACACGACGAACTCCGCGTACTCCAACAACGTGAAGAACGTCGAGTTCGACCAGGCCGGTGACCCGGTCCTCTCCGAGGTCCAGGTCTTCGAGAAGTAGCAGTCGCCGGAGTTCCGTTCACGTGAAGCGACGCCCGGCGATCCCGGGCGTCGCTTGTGAACGGCTCCGCAACGGACGGAGGCACCACCATGGGGCGCTACGTCGCGAGGCGACTGCTCCAGATGATCCCGGTCTTCATCGGGACAACCCTGCTGATCTTCCTGATGGTCAACGTCCTCCCCGGTGACCCCGTACGGGCGCTGTGGGGAGACAAGCCGCCGGACCCGGCGCAGGTGGCGCAGATCAAGCACGACCGCGGCCTGGACCTGCCGCTGTGGGAGCAGTATCTGCACTACATGAAGGGCCTGTTCCAAGGGGACTTCGGCAACACCATCGCGGGCAACAGACCCATTCTTGACGAGATCACGCAGGCGTTCCCGGTCTCGCTGCGCCTCGCCGCCATGGCGTGGACGTTCGAGCTCGTCGTCGGCATCACCCTGGGTGTGTTCGCGGGCATCAGGCGCGGCCGCGTCGTGGACAACACGGTGACGCTGTTCACGCTGCTCGTGATCTCCGTGCCGATCTTCGTGGTCGGCCTGCTCTTCCAGCTCTACTTGGGCAACGAGTGGCAATGGATCACGCCCACGGTCCAGGACTCCGAGGACATGGGGCAGTTGCTGGTCCCCGCGCTCGTGCTCGGCATGGTCGGTCTCGCGTACGTCGCCCGACTGACCAGAACGTCCATCGCGGAGAACCGCTCGGCCGACTACATGCGCACCGCGGTGGCCAAGGGCCTGCCCAAGCAGCGCATCGTCACCCGGCACCTGCTGCGCAACTCGCTGATCCCGGTGGTCACTTACCTGGGCACCGACATCGGCACCCTCATGGGCGGCGCGGTCATCACCGAGGGCATCTTCAACGTCACCGGCGTCGGCAACCTGCTCTTCACCTCGCTGGCCCGCCGTGAGGGCGCGGTCATCGTCGGCATCGTGACCGTCCTGGTGCTCGTGTACCTCCTCGCCAGCCTGCTCGTCGACCTGCTTTACGCGGTCCTGGACCCGAGGATCCGTTATGCCTGACCTGACCAAGACCTCGACCACGGACGGGGCGGCAGCGGCACAGGACGAGGTGGTGGCCGGAGCCGCGGTCTCCGCGACCCCCGCGCCGGGCAAGCCCCGCAGCCTCTGGGGCGACGCCTGGCGGGATCTGCGCCGCAACCCGCTGTTCGTGATCTCGGCGCTCCTGATCGCGCTGCTCGTGCTGGTGTCGCTCTTCCCGGGCATGTTCACCGACGCGAACCCGGAGACCGGCGACCAGGCCAAGCACTTCCTGGGCAAGCCCGAGCTGGGCCACTTCTTCCAGGCCGACTGGTTCGGCTACGACGGGACCGGGCGCAGCATCTACGCCCGGGTGCTGTTCGGCGCCCGGAACTCCATCATGGTCGGCATCGGTGTGACCATCCTGGTCACCGTCTTCGGCGGCCTGGTCGGCATGCTCGCCGGTTACTTCGGCGGCTTCTGGGACAGCCTGCTCTCCCGCATCACCGACGTGTTCTTCGGCATCCCGTTCCTGCTCGGCTCCATGGTCGTGCTCAACGGCTTCACCGACCGCACCGTCTGGGTGGTGATGGGCGCGCTGGCGTTCCTCGGCTGGACGCAGATCGCCCGCGTGATGCGCGGCGCGGTCATCACGACCAAGCACGCGGACTACGTGGTGGCGGCGCGGGCGCTGGGCGCGGGCACGAAGCGGATCCTGTTCCGGCACATCCTGCCGAACGCCATCGCTCCGGTGATCGTCATCGCGACCATCGCGCTCGGTACGTACATCGTCGCCGAGTCGACGCTGTCCTACCTGGGCCTCGGGCTCGGCGGGGGCGCGATCTCCTGGGGCGGCGACATCTCCGACGGCACGCAGTTCATCCGGAACAACCCGCACGTGCTGCTGTTCCCCGCAGGAATGCTGAGCATCACGGTGCTGGCGTTCATCATGATGGGTGACGCCGTACGCGAAGCCCTCGACCCGAAGCTGCGCTGAGGGAGGCGTACGTGACGATCACAGAGAAAACCGCCGACGTCCCCGCCCCCCGCTCGGGCGAGGAGAAGAGCGGCCGACTGCTCGACGTGAAAGACCTGCACGTCGAGTTCCACACCCGCGACGGCGTGGTCAAGGCCGTCAACGGCGTCAACTACAGCGTGGACGCGGGCGAGACGCTCGCCGTGCTCGGTGAGTCCGGCTCCGGCAAGTCCGTGACCGCGCAGGCCATCATGGGCATCCTCGACATGCCGCCCGGAAAGATCCCGCAGGGCGAGATCGTCTTCCGGGGCCAGGACATGCTCAAGATGTCCAACGAGGAGCGCCGGAAGATCCGCGGCCGCAAGATCGCGATGATCTTCCAGGACGCGCTTTCGTCCCTGAACCCGGTGCTCTCCGTCGGCTACCAGCTAGGCGAGATGTTCCGGGTGCACGAGGGCCTGAGCCGCAAGCAGGCGAAGGCCAAGGCCGTCGAGCTGATGGACAAGGTCAAGATCCCGGCCGCCAAGGAGCGGGTGAACGACTACCCGCACCAGTTCTCCGGCGGTATGCGCCAGCGCATCATGATCGCGATGGCGCTCGCCCTGGAGCCGGACCTGATCATCGCCGACGAGCCGACCACGGCTCTCGACGTGACGGTCCAGGCGCAGGTCATGGACCTCCTTGCCGAGCTCCAGCGCGAGTACAACATGGGCCTGATCCTCATCACCCACGACCTCGGCGTGGTCGCGGACGTGGCGGACAAGATCGCCGTCATGTACGCGGGCCGGATCGTGGAGACGGCCCCGGTGCACGAGCTGTACAAGCGGCCCGCGCACCCGTACACCAGGGGTCTGCTCGACTCGATCCCGCGCCTCGACCAGAAGGGCCAGGAGCTCTACGCGATCAAGGGCCTGCCGCCCAACCTGCTGAAGATCCCGTCGGGTTGCGCGTTCAACCCGCGCTGCCCGAAGGCGCAGGACATCTGCCGTACCGAGATCCCGAAGCTCGTTCCGGTGACGGAACGGGACGGCGCGGAGCTCGTGGGCCGCGGCAGCGCGTGCCACTTCTGGAAGGAGACGATCCATGGCTGAGCCCAACAAGCTCTCCAAATCCGCCGCGGCGGACGAGCCGACGGACGCGACGCCGAACGTCTCCGAAGTGGAAACGGTCGACGCCGCGACGGCGGAGGAGGCGGTCGCCGCGATCGAGGCCCCCGCCGAGCGCGGCGAGCCCATCCTCCAGGTGCGCAACCTGGTGAAGCACTTCCCGCTGACCCAGGGCATCCTGATCAAGCGCCAGATCGGTGCGGTGAAGGCCGTCGACGGCATCTCGTTCGACCTGTACCAGGGCGAGACGCTGGGCATCGTGGGCGAGTCGGGCTGTGGCAAGTCCACGGTCGCCAAGCTCCTGATGACCCTGGAGCGGGCCACGGCCGGCGAGGTCTTCTACAAGGGCCAGGACATCACCAAGCTGTCGGGCCGGGCGCTCAAGGCCGTCCGGCGCAACATCCAGATGGTGTTCCAGGACCCGTACACCTCGCTGAACCCCCGTATGACGGTCGGCGACATCATCGGGGAGCCGTTCGAGATCCACCCGGAGGTGGCGCCGAAGGGCGACCGCCGCCGCAAGGTCCAGGAGCTCCTGGACGTGGTGGGCCTCAACCCCGAGTACATCAACCGCTACCCGCACCAGTTCTCGGGCGGTCAGCGCCAGCGCATCGGCATCGCGCGCGGCCTGGCGCTCAACCCCGAGATCATCATCTGCGACGAGCCGGTCTCGGCCCTGGACGTGTCCGTCCAGGCCCAGGTCATCAACCTGATGGAGAAGCTCCAGGACGAGTTCAACCTGTCCTACCTCTTCATCGCGCACGACCTGTCGATCGTCCGGCACATCTCGGACCGCGTGGGCGTGATGTACCTCGGCAAGATGGCGGAGATCGGCTCCGACGAGCAGATCTACGACCACCCGACGCACCCGTACACGCAGGCGCTCCTCTCGGCCGTCCCGGTCCCCGACCCGGAGGCCCGCGAGGGCCGCGAGCGCATCATCCTCACCGGCGACGTCCCGTCCCCGGCGAACCCGCCGTCCGGCTGCCGCTTCCGCACCCGCTGCTGGAAGGCGCAGGACAAGTGCGCGGAGGAGATCCCGCTCCTCGCGATCCCGGAGCGCTTCGCGGGCCAGGACACTCCTGCCGCCCACGAGTCGGCGTGCCACTTCGCGGAGGAGAAGGACGTCGTGCACGCGGCGTGATCCGCTCTGTCGTCCGTCGACAGCGGTGCCCCCGGCCGGATTCGGCCGGGGGCACCACTGTGTTCGAGGCCGGATTCGGCAGGGGTGCCGCGGTGCCTCCGGGGTGCGGCATTCGAGTGGTCCGCCGGTGGGGCCGGATGGGGCATCCGGATGGCCTCCCCCTCATACGGCCGGGCTAAATGTGCGGTTCGTCCGCTCTGCCGTGATATTTGCGGTAACGCGCGCACAGTCGGCGCGCAGAGCGATCGAGGAGGCACTCCATGCGTGGAGCCACGCACGCCAAGTGGGCCGCTGGTGCGGTGGCCGTCGCACTCGCGGCGACGGCCTGTGGGGGTGGGAGCAGCGGTGGCGGTGGCGACGGCTCCGGGGTGGTGGGGTCGTCCTGGGGGGATCCGCAGAACCCGCTGGAGCCCGCGAACACGAACGAGGTCCAGGGGGGCAAGGTCCTGGACATGGTCTTCCGGGGGCTGAAGCGGTACGACCCGAAGACCGGCGAGGCCAAGGACATGATCGCCGAGTCCATCGAGTCGAAGGACTCGCAGAACTTCACCGTGAAGCTCAAGGACGGGTGGAAGTTCAGCAACGGGGAGAAGGTCACCGCCAAGTCGTTCGTCGATGCCTGGAACTACGGGGCGCACCTCAAGAACAACCAGAAGAACGCCTACTTCTTCGGGTACATCGAGGGGTACGACAAGGTGCATCCGGAGAAGGGGGACGCGACCGCCGAGACCCTGTCCGGGCTCAAGGTCGTCGACCCCAAGACCTTCACCGTGAAGCTCACGCAGAAGTTCTCCACCTGGCCCGAGACCCTCGGCTACCCCTCCTTCGCGCCGCTGCCCAAGGCGTTCTTCGACGACCACGCGGCCTGGCTGTCCAAGCCCGTCGGCAACGGCCCGTACACCATCAAGTCGTACCAGAAGGGCTCCAAGATGGAGCTCAGGAAGTGGGACGACTACAAGGGGGACGACAAGGCGCAGAACGGGGGAGTCGACCTCAAGGTCTACACCGACAACAACACCGCCTACACGGACCTGATGGCGGGGAACCTCGACCTCGTCGACGACGTCCCGGCCTCGCAGCTGAAGAACGTGAAGAGCGACCTGGGGGACCGGTACATCAACACCCCCGCGGGGATCATCCAGACGCTCGCCTTCCCCTTCTACGACAAGAAGTGGGACAAGGAGGGGTCGGAGAAGGTCCGGCAGGGGCTCTCCCGGGCCATCAACCGTGAGCAGATCACCGACACGATCTTCCAGAAGACCCGCACCCCCGCCAAGGACTGGACCTCGCCGGTGCTCGGCGAGGACGGCGGCTACAGCGACAGCGTGTGCGGTGAGTGGTGCGAGTACGACGCCGCCGAGGCGAAGAAGCTCGTCGAGGACGGGGGCGGCATTCCCGGCGGCACCCTGAAGATCTCGTACAACGGGGACACCGGCTCGCACAAGGAGTGGGTGGACGCCGTCTGTAACTCCATCAACCGCGCCCTCGGCAACGACAGGGCCTGCGTCGGCAACCCCATCGGCACCTTCGCCGACTTCCGCAGCCAGGCGTCCCAGCAGAAGCTCGACGGGGCCTGGCGCGCGGGCTGGCAGATGGACTACCCGCTGATCCAGAACTTCCTGGAGCCGAACTACTTCACGGACGCCTCGTCCAACGACGGCAAGTACTCCAACAAGGACTTCGACAAGCTCATCAACGAGGCCAACGGAGAGACGGACGCGGCCAAGGCCGTCACCAAGTTCCAGGACGCCGAGAAGATCCTCGCCAAGGACATGCCCGCCATCCCGCTCTGGTACCAGAACGGCAGCGCCGGCTACTCGGACAAGGTCTCGGACGTCGCGCTGAACCAGTTCAGCGTGCCGGTGTACGAGGAGATCAAGGTCAACTGACGTCGGTGGAGCGGCCGTCCGGCCCGCCCGGCACCCGCCGGGCGCCCGCCGCCGGGCGGCCGCTCGGCCACCTCCAGCTACCTCCCGCTACCTCCGGAGTGAGCCCCCATGGGTCGTTATGTGATCCGGCGTCTGCTGCAGATGATCCCGGTCTTCTTCGGCGCCACACTGCTGATCTTCCTGATGGTCAACGTGATGGGCGACCCCATCGCGGGCCTCTGCGGCGACCGCAAGTGCGACCCCGCCACGGCCGCCCAGCTGAAGAAGGAGTTCGGCCTCGACAAGCCCGTGTGGCAGCAATACGCGACGTACATGGGCAACGTCTTCACGGGCGACTTCGGCACCGCCTTCAACGGCCAGAAGGTCACCGAGCTGATGTCGTCGGCGTTCCCCGTGACCCTGCGGCTCACCCTCGTCGCCATCGTCTTCGAGATCGTCATCGGCATCTCGCTGGGCGTCCTCACCGGACTGCGCCGCGGCAAGCCCGACGACACGATCGTGCTGCTCCTGACGCTCGTGGTCATCTCCATCCCCACGTTCGTCACCGGTCTGCTGCTCCAACTGCTGCTCGGCGTCCAGTGGGGCGTCATCAAACCGTCCGTGTCGACCGAGGCGACCGTCGACGAGCTGATCGTGCCGGGACTCGTGCTCGCGTCCGTCTCGCTGGCGTACGTCACCCGCCTCACCCGGACCTCCATCGCCGAGAACCGCCGCGCCGACTACGTCCGCACGGCCGTGGCCAAGGGCCTGCCGCGGCGGCGCGTCATCACCAGACACCTGCTGCGCAACTCACTCATCCCGGTGGTCACCTTCATCGGCACGGACGTGGGCGCGCTCATGGGCGGCGCCATCGTCACCGAGCGGATCTTCAACATCCACGGCGTCGGCTTCCAGCTCTACCAGGGGATCCTGCGGCAGAGCACCCAGACCGTCGTCGGCTTCGTGACGGTCCTCGTCCTCGTCTTCCTGCTGGCGAACCTGATCGTCGACCTCTTGTACGCCGTACTCGACCCGAGGATCCGCTATGCCTGAACCCCATGAGCCCACCGAGGGCGCCATCGCAGGGACCGGCGCGGGCGGCGCGATGGACCTCGCGGCGAGTGAGGCGACGACGCTGGCCCCGGGCGGCCCCGAAGGCGGTCCCGGCGGCAGCGGAGCCGCCGCGCCCGCCCGCAGCCTCTGGTCCGACGCCTGGCGCGACCTGCGCCGCAACCCGGTCTTCCTGCTCTCGGGCCTGATCATTCTCTTCCTGGTCTTCATCTCGCTGTGGCCCTCCGTGATCGCCTCCGGCGACCCGCTGGACTGCGACCTCGCCAACGCCCAGAAGGGCTCATCGCCCGGCCACCCCTTCGGCTTCAACGGCCAGGGCTGCGACGTCTACACGCGCACCGTGTACGGCGCCCGCGCCTCCGTCACCGTCGGCGTGTGCTCCACGCTCGGCGTCGCGGTCCTCGGCAGCGTGCTCGGCGGGCTCGCCGGGTTCTTCGGCGGCGTGTGGGACGCGATCCTCTCCCGCATCACCGACATCTTCTTCGCGATCCCCGTCGTCCTCGGCGGCCTGGTGCTGCTCTCCGTCGTCACCAGCAACACCGTCTGGCCCGTGATCGGCTTCATGGTCCTTCTCGGCTGGCCGCAGATCTCCCGCATCGCCCGCGGCTCCGTCATCACTGCCAAACAGAACGACTACGTCCAGGCCGCCCGCGCCCTCGGCGCCTCCAACTCGCGGATGCTGCTCCGGCACATCACGCCCAACGCCGTCGCCCCGGTCATCGTCGTCGCGACCATCGCCCTCGGCACCTACATCGCCCTGGAGGCCACCCTGTCCTACCTGGGCGTCGGCCTGAAGCCGCCCACGGTGAGCTGGGGCATCGACATCTCCTCCGCGTCCCCGTACATCCGCAACGCCCCGCACATGCTGCTCTGGCCCGCGGGCGCCCTCGCGGTCACCGTGCTCGCGTTCATCATGCTCGGCGACGCGGTGCGCGACGCCCTCGACCCGAAGCTGAGGTAGCCGCCCATGGCGAACACGGCATCCAAGCTGCTCGAAGTCCGCGACCTGCACGTGGAGTTCAGGACCCGCGACGGCGTCGCCAAGGCCGTCAACGGCGTCGACTACGCCGTGGACGCGGGCGAGACCCTGGCCGTGCTCGGCGAGTCGGGCTCCGGCAAGTCCGTCACCGCCCAGGCCATCATGGGCATCCTCGACATCCCGCCCGGACGCATCGCCGCCGGCGAGATCCTCTTCCAGGGCCAGGACCTCCTCAAGCTCAAGGAGGAGGAGCGGCGCAAGATCCGCGGCGCGGGCATGGCCATGATCTTCCAGGACGCCCTCAGCTCCCTGAACCCCGTGCTCAGCGTCGGCGACCAGCTCGGCGAGATGTTCGTCGTGCACCGGGGGATGTCCCGCAAGGACGCCCGCGCCAAGGCCGTCGAACTCATGGACCGGGTCCGTATCCCCGCCGCCAAGGAACGCGTCACCCAGTACCCGCACCAGTTCAGCGGCGGCATGCGCCAGCGCATCATGATCGCCATGGCGATGGCGCTCGAACCCTCCCTGATCATCGCCGACGAGCCCACGACCGCCCTCGACGTCACCGTCCAGGCCCAGGTCATGGAACTCCTCGCCGAGCTCCAGCGCGAGCTGAACATGGGCCTCATCCTGATCACCCACGACCTCGGCGTGGTCGCCGACGTCGCCGACACCATCGCCGTCATGTACGCGGGCCGCATCGTCGAGAAGGCCCCCGTCCACGAGATCTACAAGGCCCCCGCGCACCCGTACACCAAGGGCCTGCTCGAATCCATCCCGCGCCTCGACCAGAAGGGCCAGGACCTCTTCGCCATCAAGGGCCTGCCGCCCAACCTCATGAACATCCCGCCCGGCTGCGCCTTCAACCCGCGCTGCCCGATGGCCCAGGACGTGTGCCGCACCGACGTCCCGCCGCTCGCCCAGGTCACGTACGAGGGACTCACCGCGGAGCGGCGCAGCGCCTGCCACTTCTGGAAGGAGACCCTCCGTGGCTGACATGGCCAAGACGGCGGGCGTGGCCGAGAAGCCGGTCACGACCGAGCCGCTCCTCCGGGTCCGCGGGCTCGTCAAGCACTACCCGCTCACCCAGGGCATTCTCATCAAACGGCAGGTCGGCGCCGTCAAGGCGGTCGACGGCGTCGACTTCGAACTCGGCAGCGGCGAGACCCTCGGCATCGTCGGGGAGTCCGGCTGCGGGAAGTCCACCGTCGCCAGGATGCTCGTCAACCTGGAGCGGCCCACCGCCGGGGAGATCCAGTACAAGGGCGAGGACATCACCCGGCTGTCCGGCCGCGCCCTCAAGGCCGTCCGGCGCAACATCCAGATGGTGTTCCAGGACCCCTACACCTCCCTCAACCCGCGCATGACCGTCGGCGACATCATCGGGGAGCCGTACGAGATCCACCCCGAAGTCGCCCCCAAGGGGTCGCGCCGCGCCAAGGTCCAGGAACTCCTCGACGTCGTCGGGCTCAACCCCGAATACATCAACCGCTACCCCCACCAGTTCTCCGGCGGTCAGCGGCAGCGCATCGGCATCGCCCGCGGGCTCGCCCTGCGGCCCGAGATCATCGTCGCCGACGAGCCCGTCTCCGCGCTCGACGTCTCCGTCCAGGCGCAGGTCGTCAACCTCCTGGACCGCCTCCAGAGCGAATTCCGTCTCTCGTACGTGTTCATCGCCCACGACCTGTCCATCGTGCGGCACATCTCCGACCGGGTCGGGGTCATGTACCTCGGGCGGATCGTCGAGACCGGGACCGACGCCGAGATCTACGAACATCCGACGCATCCCTACACCCAGGCCCTGTTGTCCGCCGTGCCCGTGCCCGACCCCGACGCCCGGGAGCACCGCGAGCGGATCATTCTGAGCGGGGACGTGCCGTCGCCCGCCAATCCCCCTTCCGGGTGTCGGTTCCGGACCCGGTGCTGGAAGGCGCAGGAGCGGTGCGCCCTGGAGGTACCGGCCCTCGCCGTTCCGGCGGAGTTCCGGGGGGTTCAGGGGCCTGCGGCGCATGATTCGGCTTGCCACTTCGCTGAGGAGAAGCACGTGGTGCCGTGAGCGGCGCTTGCGGGATGTCCCGTGCGGGTGGGACGGGGGCGCCGCCGATCGCGCTGCGCGCTCATCCTCAAACGCCGGACGGGCTCTCTCCCACCCACCCGCCCGAACTTGCACCAGCAGCCCAACAGCCCGGCACCTTCAGCCCGCCCCGGTGCGCCTTCAGCCTGCCTCGGCGAAGTCTTCAGCCCGTCCGGCGTTTGAGGACGAGGCGCGGAGCGCCGATCGGGGGGCGGGGAGCAGGAAACATTTGGGCAACCCCGTTGACCCGTGGGGGAGACATCGGGCGGGCAAGGTGTGGGGGTACGGCCGTGCGGGTGCCGTTGGACCGGTCGGGGCGCGCCATGTCGCCCCGACCGGTCGCCGTGCGTACGGGGAGGGGTCAGGAGAGGGACAAGGCGCGCTTCAGGAAGTCGACCTGGAGCAGGAGGAGGTTTTCGGCCACTTGTTCCTGGGGGGTCATATGGGTGACCCCGGAGAGGGGCAGGACCTCGTGCGGCCGCCCGGCGGCGAGCAGCGCCGAGGACAACCGCAGCGCATGCGCCACGACCACGTTGTCATCGGCGAGCCCGTGCACGATGAGCATCGGCCGATGCGGCTCCCCGGGATCGACGAGCCCGTCGTCGGAGACGAGGGAGCTGTTGCGGTAGGCCTCGGGAGAGGTCCGCGGATCGTCGAGGTACCGCTCCTGGTAGTGGGTGTCGTAGAGACGGAGATCGGTGACGGGCGCCCCCGCGACGGCGGCGTGGAAGACGTCGGGCCGGCGCAGGACGGCCATGGCGGAGAGGTAGCCGCCGAAGGACCAGCCGCGCATGGCGACCCGGTCCAGGTCGAGGGGAAAGCGCTCGGCGAGCGCGTGCAGCGCCTCGACCTGGTCGTCGAGAGTGCGGGTGAGGTCTCCCTTGACGGACTTCTCCCAGGCGGGCGACCGCCCCGGCGTCCCGCGCCCGTCGGCGACGACGACGGCGAAGCCTTGGTCGGCGAACCACTGTGAGGTGAGGTAGACGTTGTGGGCCTTCATCACACGCTGCCCGTGCGGACCGCCGTACGGATCCATGAGTACGGGAAGCGGCCCGTCCGCCGGGTCGTACCCGGTGGGGAGCAACACGGCGCACGGAATCCGCCGCGCGCCTCCTTCGACGAGCGTCACGCGCGGGGTGAGCCCCGGGCGCTGGGCGTGCGAGGCGACGGTCGCCACCTGCTTGCCGTCGCGCAGCACGGACACCCGTGAGCCGGGACGGTCAAGAGTGGCCGAAACCAGCACGGTGACATCGCCCGCGCGGACCGCCGAGTGCACCCCGGGCTCCTGCGAGACCCGCTCCACGCCGAGTTCGTTGACGCGGTAGACGTGCACCTCGCCGATCTCCGGATCGGCGGCGCCCGGACCCGCGGACGCCGAGATCAACGCGGAGTCCTCGGTCACGTCGAGCACGGCGCGCACATGCAGCTGAGGGCCCGTCAACGGCCGCTCGCCCCAGGCGAGGACGCGCGCGCCGCCCTCGTCGGCGATGCGCACAAGCCGCCCGCTGGGCGACCAGGAGGGCGAACCGGGGAAGAGTTCGAGCCAGTCGGCGTCCTCGTCGGCGTGCACCATCCGCGTGGAGCCGTTGTCGGGGTCGACCGCGAGATACAGGGCGCTGCGCTGGTCCCGGGCCTGCACCAGGAGCAGCGGCGCCCCGTCCGCCGACCAGTGCACCCGCGCCAGGTACGGGTAGCGGGCCCTGTCCCACGCGACCTCGGTGCGCACCCCGTCCAGGCCGACCACGAAGAGCCGCACGTCCGCGTTGGCGGTGCCCGCCGCCGGATAGGCGACCGACGTCGGCTCCCGGTCCGGGTGCGCGGGGTCGGCGATCCACCAGCGCTGTACGGGCGCGTCGTCGACCCGTGCGACCAGGAGCCGGTCGGACCCGGGCGACCACCAGAAGCCGCGGTGGCGGTCCATCTCCTCGGCCGCGATGAACTCCGCGAGCCCGTACGTCACCGTGTCCGCCTCGACCGCGTCCGGTGCCGCGAGCGCCCTGTCGTCCTCGCCGTCGGCGCCCGTGACGCGCAGGGCGCCCCCGGACACGTACGCGATGTGACGGCCGTCCGGCGACGGCCGCGGGTCGATCACCGGGGCGGGGGCGGACAGTTCGCGAGCGGTGCCCGCGCGCAGCTCCGCGACGAAGAGGCGGCCCGACAGGGCGAAGGCGGCGAGCTCCACGGCCGCGTCGGTGGCGTACCCGACGATGCCGGAGCCGCCCTCGCGGCTGCGCTCGCGCCGCGCCCGCTCCGCCGCCGAGAGCCGCTCCGCGGAGCCGTCGAGCAGCGCCCGCGGATCGGCGGCGACCCGCTCGCCGCCGCCGTCGGCGAGGTCGAGGACCCAGAGCGCGCCCGTCCGGTCCGTACCGGAGGCGGAGCGGACGAAGACGACGCGGGAGCCGTCGGGAGCCACGGTGAAGGCGCGCGGCGCGCCGAGGGAGAAGCGCTGCGTGCGGGCGTGCTGGCGCGGGAAGGAAAGCCGCTGCGCGGCACCGTCCTGGGGCCCGTCGGTTTCCGGGGTCTCGATGGTCATTCCCCGAGCCTATGGCTCATGCGCCCCTTGTGCTGCGGTGCTCCGACTCATGTGGCTCGACACATAGTTATGATCCGTACCGCTTGGTGGGTATGACCTTGCTGGCACGGCGAGTTGGGTCCTGTCGGCCGGACGCAGGGGGCGGTCCCGAGGCGGCTCGGGGCAGTCGGTCGGAACGTTGTCGCGTGATGGGAATGGGAGGTGAACCGCCGTGGCACTCTCGGTATCGGTGGTGCTGCTGCTGGCGATCATCGTGGTCATGCTGGTGCGGAAACAGGGGCTCAAGACGATCCACGCGATCGTCTGCGCGCTGCTCGGTTTCTATCTGGCGAGTTCGTCGCTCGCGCCGACCATCGATGAGCTGTCGACGAACCTCGCGGGGGTCATCGAGGACATCAAGTTCTGACGGCACCCCAGGGGGATGAAGGGGGCAAAGGGGGCGAACCGGGTCGGGCGGGCCCGAGGGCGGGAGCGGGGAGAGGCGGGCGGGCGCGGGAGGCTCGCGGCCTCGCGGTGGGCGCGCTCCGGGCTCGTAGGCTGTTCCCATGACGGAACAGCCCGCCCGGCGCCTGCTGCTCGTGCACGCGCACCCCGACGACGAGTCGATCAACAATGGCGCGACCATGGCCAAGTACGCGGCCGAGGGCGCCCGAGTCACGGTGGTGACGTGCACGCTCGGCGAGGAGGGCGAGGTCATCCCGCCCGCGCTCGCCCATCTGGCCGCCGACCGCGAGGACACGCTCGGCGCCCACCGCGTCGGTGAGGTCGCCGCCGCCATGAAGGAGGTCGGCGTCGCCGACCACCGCTTCCTCGGCGGCGCCGGCCGCTACCGCGACTCCGGGATGATGGGCACCGAGCAGAACCGCCGCCCCGGCGCCTTCTGGTCCGCCGACGTCGACGAGGCGGCGGCCCACCTCGTCGAGGTGATCCGCGAACTGCGCCCGCAGGTCCTCGTCACATACGACCCGGACGGCGGCTACGGCCACCCCGACCACATCCAGGCCCACCGCGTCGCCATGCGCGCCGTGGACCTCGCGGCCGAGCCCGCCTTCCGCGCCGACCTCGGCGAGGCGCACACCGTCACCAAGGTCTACTGGAACCGCGCGCCCCGCTCCGCCGTCGAGGACCGCTTCCGACGGCTCCCGGACGAGCTGCCCGCGTCCCCGTTCACCGCCGTGGCCACGGTGGCCGACGTGCCGGGCGTGAGCGACGACGAGCGCGTCACGACGGAGGTCGACGGGCGGGCCTTCGCGGCGGCCAAGGCGGCGGCGATGCGCGCCCACGCGACCCAGATCGAGGTCCACGAGCCGCTGTTCGCCCTGTCCAACGGCCTGGCGCAGCCGATCTTCGACGTCGAGTACTACGAACTGGTGAGAGGCGAGGCGGGCACGGTGGACGGCGGACGCGAGACGGATCTGTTCGCGGGGCTCGGCGCGACGGGAGGAGCGAAGTGAGCGCGCGGTCGAGGGCTTCGTCCTCATCTTCGTCATCGGCGTCCTCGTCTTCCTCGTCCTCGTCGTCGTCTTCGTCACCTTCGTCCTCCGCCAAGGCGGGGGGCCCGGCCTCCTCGGCCAAGGCGAGCGGCGGCGGCAACGCGGCCGCCACCGCTGCGCCCGGAGGCTTCCTCGCGCAGCCGCTGAACGCCGTGCGCCTGGTGGCGTACGCCGGGCTCTTCCTGCTCGGCGCGGTCGTCGGGGTGGCGGGCGCGCTCGCCCAACAGGGTTGGTTCCCCGGCGGGTTGCTGCTCGCGCTCGCCGGTTCCGCCGGTGCCTTCTACGGCGGCTCGCGCGCCACCGGCACCCGGGGCGGGGCCATCGCGCCCGCCGCGGGCTGGCTCGTCGCCGTCATGCTGCTCACCGCGACCCGGCCGGAGGGCGACTTCGTGTTCGGCGCCGGCCTCGGCTCGTACGTCTTCCTGTTGGGCGGTATGGGGGTGGCTGTGATGTGTGCCACCCTCGGGCAGTCACCGCAACCGGGCGCGTCCGACGCCCGACTTGGCAAGTGACGTACCACTTGAGCCCGTGTCCCGCACGGGTTTGACGCCGGTCACGGGATGACCGTGGGCGGCGGCCAGTATGGTGGTGCGCGCCGCCGAGCCGCCCGAGTGGTCGAAACGGGCGGTGGAGCCAACCAGGAGAACCTGCCTTGAGTCGTGAAACTGACAGTTCGTCCTCCGGTCCCCAGGGACGCACGGGGGCCGCGTACCCGTCGGGCACGCCGCCGTACGGCTCGCCCGCACAGGGCGCCGCGCCCGAGGGCGGTCCGGACGGTGTCGGCCAGGGGGCCGGCAACGAGCGGAACGACGAACCCAAGACCGAGACCACGCTGACCACCCGCATCCGGATCAACATCCCCGGTTCGCGGCCGATCCCCCCGGTCGTCATGCGCACGCCCGTCGGTGACTCCGACGGTGACAGAGGCGCGGACGACCGGCGTGCGGACGGCGCCGGGGGCGCGGGTTCGGGCACGGGCGCCCTCAGCGGCGCGGGCACGACGGGCCTCTCGGGTCCCTCCGCCATCGGGGCACCCTCCGCTTCCGCAGCTGCCGCCTCCCCGGCCGCCGGTACCGCCCCTGTCGGGGGCCCGGCCGCGCCGCAGGGAGCCGCGGGCGGCGAGGACGGCGACGAGAAGGCCAGCGACTGGTTCGCGCCGCGCAAGGCCGCCCCGAAGGGTGCCCCGGGTCCGGCGGCGTCCTCCGGCACTCCTTCCTCCGGCGCATCCGGTTCCGGTTCCGGTTCGGGCGCTGGTCCGTCCGGTCCGTCCGGTTCCGGCACCGGCGGGTACGACGTGACCGGCGCCGTCGCGAACGGGCCGCTGGGCTCCGGCGGGCCGCGCGGCGGCGAGTCGCAGCGCGGGGACCTGCCGTACTTCTCCGGCGGCGAGGGCGAGTACGGCTCCGGCGGCGAGGGCGAGTACGGCGCCTCCGGCCACGATCCGGCCGGGCCGACCGGGGGACCGGTGACCGGCGACGGCCCGATGCTGCCGCCCGGGCCCGGACCCGAACTCGGCGGCTATCCGAACGGCACCGACCTCTACGGCAGCGCGGGCTACGGCTCGGGCTCGGACGCCTTCCCCGACGGCGGCCCCCTGGGCGCCGGTCCGGGCGGCCCCGGTGGTCCGGGCGGACCTGGTGGCCAGGGCGGTCCCGGCGCCCCCGGCGACCCCGGTGTCCCCAACGGCCCCGGTGCCCCCGTCACCCCCCGCCTCAGCGACGACACCGCCATCCTCACGCCGCAGAAGCCCGCCTCCGGCGGCCAGCGCCCGCCCGTCCCCGGCGCGCCCGGTGCGGGCGTGCCCGGCGGCCCCGGCGGCAACGTCTCCGGCGACACCCTGAACAGCGGCATCCCCGTCGTCCCGCCCGCGCAGAACTCGCCGTTCGCGCCCGGCGCGCACCTCGACGAGCCGGTGCCGCACACGCCGCCGAAGCTGCCCGAACCGGTGCAGCCGAACGTTCCGGCGGCGCCCGCGGCCAAGAAGAAGAAAAAGGGCCGCAGCAAGCTGGTCCTGCTCGGCGGAGTGGTCGTGGTCCTCGGCTGCGGGGCGTACGGCGCCGGTCTTCTCATGAACCACGCCGACGTGCCGAAGGGCACCACCGTGCTCGGCGTCGACGTCGGCGGCGGCACCCGCGACGAGGCCGTGAAGAAGCTCGACGCGGCGCTCGGCGAGCGCGTCAACAAGCCCCTGAAGCTGACGGTGGGCGGCGACCAGGTCACCCTCAAGCCGGACCAGGCGGGCCTCACCCTCGACAGCCAGGCCACCGTCCGCGCCGCCGCGGGCAGCGACTACAACCCGGTGTCGGTGATCGGCGGCCTCTTCGGCGGCGAGCGCGTCGTCGAGCCCGAGATGCCCGTCGACGAGGAGAAGCTGACGGCCGCCCTGGAGCGCGCCGCGGGCGGCTCGGGATCGGCCAAGGAGGGCACGGTCAAGTTCGTGCCCGGCAAGGCCGTCGCCGTCTACGGCAAGGCGGGCAAGGGCATCGACGCCGCCAAGGCGTCCGAGGCGGTCGCCGCGGCGTACAAGAAGCAGGTCGAGACGGGCAGCGCGGGCACGGTCGCGGTGCCGGTCACCAACCGCAAGCCCACGGTCTCGGACGCCGAGGTCGACGCGTTCATGAAGCGGTTCGCGAAGCCCGCCATGTCCGCCAACGTCACCATCAGCGTCAAGGGGACCAGCGCGTCGATCCCGCTCGGCCCGGCCAAGTCGCTGCCGCAGATCCTCGGCGCGAAGCCCGCGAGCAGCGGCAGGCTCACGGAGACGTACGACCTCAAGGCGCTCAAGCAGCTCTACGGCAACACGTTCGACGGCATCATGATCCAGCGCGGCAACGGCAAGAAGACGCCGGTCCAGCCGACGGACGTCGCCGTCGCCATGGGCAAGGCGCTCCGGGGCAAGACGCCCGCGGAGCGGATCGGTGTGATCGAGACGAACCCGAGCTAGCCGAGGCCGGACCGAAACGAAACGGGCGGGGTGCCGGAAGGCGCCCCGCCCGTTCGTGTTCCCCCGGCCGGTCGGCCGCCCCGCCCGGTCGGCCCCCCGGCTGGTCGCCACGCCGCTCTGTCACCCGTACGACATGACAACTGTCATCCCGGTCCGGTCACACACGACACTGCCGGGACACCGCTGTGACCAGCAACGATGGTGCACATGACGACGACAGAGACAACGGCGGGCAGGGCCCGGGGCGCGGCCGCGGGGGCCACCGCGAGCGCCGTGAGCTTCGACCGGGTGACCAAGGCGTACGGCGACGTGGTGGCGGTGGACGGGCTCAGCCTCGACCTGTACCCGGGCGAGACCGTCGCGCTGCTCGGGCCGAACGGCGCGGGCAAGTCGTCCACGCTCGACCTGCTCCTCGGCCTGCGGCGCCCGGACAGCGGCACCGTGAGCGTGTTCGGGACAGGACCGCGCGAGGCGATCACCGCGGGGCGGGTCGGCGCGATGCTGCAGAGCGGCGGGCTCATGGACGAGGTCACCGTGGGCGAACTGGTGCGGCTCGCCTGCGACCTGCACCCACGGCCCTACCGCGTGCGGGACGTCCTCGCCGCCGCCGGGATCGCCCAGATCGCCGACCGCAGGGTCAACAAGCTCTCCGGCGGCCAGGAGCAGCGCGTCCGGTTCGCCCTCGCCACCGCCGGGGCCAACGACCTGATCGTCCTCGACGAGCCGACGACCGGCATGGACGTCACCGCGCGCCAGGCCTTCTGGGCGACCATGCGCGAGCAGGCCGACCAGGGCCGCGCCGTCCTGTTCGCCACGCACTACCTGGAGGAGGCAGACGCGATCGCCGACCGCGTCCTGGTGCTGCACCGCGGCCGGCTCCTCGCGGACGGCACGGCCGCCGAGATCAAGGCCAGGGCGGGCGCCCGCAAGGTCAGCTTCGACCTGGACGAGCTGCGCGCGGACGGGGCGGCGGCCCTCGAACAGCGGCTGCGGGAGCTGCCGTTCCTGTCGGCGCTCGACGTCTCGGGCCACACGGTCCGGCTCCAGTCGACCGACGCCGACGCCACCGTGTACGCGCTGTACGGACTGGGCGTCCGCCCGCGCAACCTGGAGGTCGCGGGCCTCGGCCTGGAGCAGGCCTTCGTCGCGATCACGGCGGCGGAGGAGGCGAGGTCGGCATGAGCGGAACGCTCGGAACGAGCGGCGCGAGCGGCGCGATCGACGAAGCGGCCCGCACGAGCGGCCCGGAGAAGCGGAGCCACATTCGTGGCCCGGAGAAGCAGAGCCACACGCGCGGCCCGGAGAAGGAAAGCCACATGCGCGGCCCGGAACAGGAGAGCCACATGACCACGCACGCCACACCGATCACCCGCACCTCGGGCGGCCCGCGCTTCACCTCGGGGGCCCTGGTCACCCTGGAGGTCAGGCGAGCCCTGCGGAACAAGAAGTTCCTGTTCTTCTCCGTGATCTACCCGGCACTGCTCTTCGTGATCATCGCGGGCGGCGCCGACAGCACCACCGAGGTCGACGGGACCGGCCTCGCGCTGCCCGCGTTCATGATGGTGTCGATGGCGTCGTTCGGCGCGCTCACCGCCGTCCTGATGGGCAACAGCGAGCGCATCGCCAAGGAGCGGCAGAGCGGCTGGGTGCGCCAGCTCAGGCTGACCAGCCTGCCCGGGCGCGGCTACGTCCTCGCGAAGACGGCGAGCGCGGCCGTGGTCAGCCTGCCGTCGATCGTCGTGGTGTTCGTGACCGCCGCCGCGGTCAAGGACGTACGCCTGGACGCCTGGCAGTGGCTCGCCCTGACCGGTGCGATCTGGGCGGGCAGCCTGTGCTTCGCCGCGCTCGGCGTGGCCGTCGGCTACAGCGCCACGGGCGACGCGGTGCGGCCCATCACGATGATCCTGTACTTCGCCCTGTCCCTGCTCGGCGGCCTGTGGATGCCGACCACCACGTTCCCGCACTGGCTCCAGACGCTCGCGGACTGGACGCCGACCCACGCGTACGCGGCGCTCGGCCGGGCCATCGAGCTGGGCGGCGCTCCGCACGCCGGGGACGTCGTGCTGCTCCTCGCGTACTTCCTGCTGTTCGCGGGCGGCGCGGCCTGGCTGTACCGGAAGGACACACTGAAGGCGTGAACGAACCACTCGACCCCGACCGGCACCCCATGCACTCGTTCGGGCAGCCCGTCCTCGACCGCCGCCAGGCCCGCGTGAAGCTGGCCTGGATCGGCATCTGGCTGGTCTTCCTGGCCCCGCCCGTGAGGGACCTGATCGGCGGCGGCCACGCCGCCACGGCCACCGCGCTCGGCTCGCTGGGCCTGACGGCGTTCGTCGGCTGCTACCTCACGCTGGTCTTCCGGTACACGACGAGGATCCGGGAGTGGCTCGTGGTGTACGTGACGCTCGTGGCCCTCACCGTCCTCGCGGTGGTCCTCGCCGTCGCCTTGGGGACGGCCTGGCTCGGTCTGTTCGTGTACGTGGCGGTGGCGGCGGGCGCGGTGCTTCCGATGCGGCGGGCGGTGTGGGCCATCCCGGCGGTCACGCTCCTGATGATGGCGGTCGGGACGCGGGACACCGACGCGGCCGACCTTTTCCCCGGCCTCGGTGTGACGACGCTCCTCGTCGGATTCGCGATGACGGGCGTGCGGCAGCTGATCCGCACCACCGTCGAACTGCGCCAGGCCCGCGCCACGGTCGCCCAACTGGCCGCAAACGAGGAGCGGTTGCGCCTCTCCCGCGACCTGCACGACCTGCTCGGCCACTCCCTGTCCCTGATCACCCTGAAGAGCGAGCTGGCCGGGCGGATGCTCCCCGACCACCCCGACAAGGCCGCCCAGCAGGTGGCCGACATCGAACAGGTCAGCCGCCAGGCCCTGGTGGACGTGCGCGAGGCCGTCACCGGCTACCGGCGGCTCACCCTGGCCGGACAGCTCGCCGGGGCCCGCACGGCCCTCACCGCCGCGGGCATCGACGCCGACGTCCCCCTGGAGGCCCCCGGCGGCGACGCCGCGCCGGACGAGGAGCGGGAGGCCGCGCTCGCCTGGGCGCTGCGCGAGGCGGTCACCAACGTCGTACGGCACAGCGGCGCCCGGCGCTGCGCGGTCGCGCTGACCCGGCGCCAGACCCTCGCGGGGCCCGTCCTGGAGCTCGCGGTCGAGGACGACGGGGTGGGGTTCGCGGACGGCGGCGCCGGTCCCGGCAAGCTCGGCAACGGCCTGACGGGGCTCACTGAGCGGCTTGAGGCCGTCGGCGGGGTGCTTGACGTGTCGTCGGGGGACGGGGACGGGGACGGGGACGGGGGCGGGGGTAGGGCCGGGTCCGGTGTCGGTTCGGCGTTCGGCGGACGGCGGCGGCACGGCGGCGACCGGCCCGGGTTCCGGCTCGCTGCGCGCGTGCCGCTGGCGCCGGGCCCGGCGGAGGGCGCGGAGCCCACCGCCCTAGGATCGTCCGCATGAGCGGCACGCAGGGGCCTGTGGGGGCCATTGGGGCAGAGAGCACGGCCGGGGCAGGCGGTGGCACGGGGACCGGCGGGGTTCTCGGGGCGGGCGGCGCGGCCCGCCCGGACAGCGCCCCCGACAGCGGCACTGCTTCCGGTGGGGACACCGCCTCGGGCAGCGGCACCGCCGCCGGGGACTCCGCCTCGGGCAGCGGCACCACTGCCGGGGACTCCGCCTCGGGCAGCGGCACCACTGCCGGGGACTCCGCCCCTGACAGCGACACCGCCGCCGGTGGCGACACCGCCCCCGACACCCCCGCCCCCGACCGCCCCATCCGCGTGCTCCTCGCCGAGGACCAGTCGATGGTCCGCGAGGCGCTCGCCGCGCTCCTCGGCCTGGAGCCGGACATCGAGGTCGTCGCGCAGGCGGCCCGCGGCGACGAGGTCCTCGCCGCCGCCCGGGCAGGCGCCGTGGACGTGGCGCTCCTGGACATCGAGATGCCGGGGTGCACCGGCATCGAGGCGGCGGCGGAGCTGCGGGCGGCCCTGCCGGACCTGAAGGTCGTCGTGCTCACCACCTTCGGGCGGCCCGGCTATCTGCGCAGCGCCATGGAGGCCGGGGCCGTCGCCTTCCTGGTCAAGGACGCGCCCGCGGCCCAACTCGCCGACGCCGTGCGCCGGGTCCTCGCGGGGGAACGCGTCATCGACCCCACGCTGGCCGCCGCCGCCCTGGCCGAGGGCGCCAACCCGCTGACGGACCGCGAGCGCGAGATCCTGCGCGCCGCGGCCGACGGCGCCACGAACGCCGAGCTGGCCGCCGCCCTGCACCTCTCCCAGGGCACGGTCCGCAACTACCTCTCGACGGCCATCCAGAAGCTCGCGGCCCGCAACCGCGCGGAGGCGGTCGGCATCGCCCGCGAGAAGGGCTGGCTCTGACCGGTCGGCGGCCGAGCCCGTCATCCGAGCCCGTCGGCCGAGCCGCTCAGTTGAGCCGCGCCCGTGCCGCGCTCGCCTGTCTGCGCACCCGGTCCGCCGCCTCCTCGTCGTCGGCGGCGAGGGCGTCGGCGTAGGTGTCGAGTTCGGCGGCGCCGGCGTGGAAGTCGCCGAGCCGGACGAGCAGTTGGGCCCGGTCGTAGTGCAGCCGGTTCTCGTGCGCGGGCAGGAGCAGGGCGAGATCGACGGCCCAGAGGGCGACGTCGGCGCGCTCGGGGCGGGCCGCGGCCCAGGCGTGGATGTTGTTGAGGACGCGCCGCACGATGTCCAGCGCACCGGCGGGCCGCAGCATCGCGGGTTCGAGCGGCGCCCCGATGGCCCCGGCGACCAGCAACTGCGCGTCCAGGGGGCTCAGGACCCGTCCGCCGTCGAAGGGATTGGCCAGTACGCATCTCTCGTACGCGTCGTCCGGGCCGAAGCCGACGACGAAGTGGCCGGGCAGGGCCACGCCGTGGACGGGCGCCCCGGCGCGCCGGGCGACCTCGATCCAGACGACCGAGAGCAGGATCGGCAGGCCTCGCCCGCGCCGCAGGACCTGGTGGAGCAGCGACGACTCAAGGCGCTGGTAGTCGCCGGGGTGGCCGCGGAACCCGCAGCGCACGCCGAGGAGTTCGGCGACGGCGGTCGCCCACGCGCGCGGGCAGCCCGGTCCGGCGGGCAGCAGCTCCGCGAGCCGGTCCAGGCGCCGCCGTGCCGCCGCCATGCCCAGGTCGTCGAGGGCGGGGTCCGCCTCCGTGCCGATCAGCAGGCACAGCCGCGCGAGGTCGGGCCGCTCGGCCCTGGCCTCGGCTGCGAAGGCCCGGCGCCACGGTGTGGTCCGGGCGGGTCGGGGGTGCATACGTCCGTGGTGCCCGCCCGGACCGATCGCTACCGGTCGATGCCCGGGCCAAGCAAAACGCGTACGGACGCGGAGTGCGGACACGACGTACGGACGCGGAGTGCGGACACCGCCCACGAACTCCCCGGCCACCCCGCCCCTCAGTTCAGCTTCGCCCGCGCCGCCCGCGCCTCCTGGCGCACCCGCTCCGCCGTCGTCGGCTCGATCGACGCCACCACGTCGGCGTACTCGTCCAGGCCCCGCGCGCCCGCGAGGAAGTCGCCGCGCTCGACGAGCAGATGGGCGCGTTCGTAGCGCAGGCGGGCCGGGTGCGAGGGCAGGAGCAGGGACAGCTCAAGGGCCCACAGGGCCACGTGGGAGCGCTCGGAGCGGGCCGCCGCCCAGGCGCGGATGTTGTTGAGGATGCGCAGCATGATGTTCAGGGGGTCGGCCGCCGACAGGAGCGAGGGGTTCAGCCTGCCGCCCGACGCCTGCGCCACCAACTGCTCGGCGTCCTCGGTGGACAGCAGCCTGCCGCCGTTGAACGGGTCGGCGAGCACCTGCTCCGGTTTTCCGTAGGCGTCGGGGGAGCCGAAGCCGACCACGAAATGGCCGGGCAGCGCCACCCCGTACACCGGCGCCCCGGCGCGCCGGGCCACCTCGATCCAGACGACGGAGAGCAGGATGGGCAGGCCCCGTCTGCGCCGCAGGACCTGGTGGAGCAAGGACGACTCGAGGCGGTGGTAGTCCGGCGGGGAGCCGTGGAACCCGTGCTGCCCGCCGAGGAGTTCGGCGGCCGCCGTCGCCCATTCGCGTGGCCCGCCGGGACGAAAGGGCAGCTGTCCGGCGAGCTTGTCCAGCTCGATCTGGGCCGCGTCGATGCCCGCCTCGTCCAGCTCGGGGTCCGCCTCCCCGCTCAGCAGCAGGCACAGCAGGGACAGGTCGGGCCGCTCGGACCTGGCCTCGTCGGCGAACCTGCGCCGCCATTCACTGGACTTCGCGGGCTGTGCGCGCATCCGTGCCTCTGTCGTTTCTGTCTGGCACCGGTGGGATTCTCCGGTCGGGTTCATCCGTGGTGCGGTTGCCGGTGGTGCGGTCGCCGGGGCGCCGAGGTCGGGCGGCGCCCCAGGAACCTGTGGTCGAACGGTCGTGCGGTGTCCCCCGTCGTGTTGCCGGTGAGGCAAATTCCCGGGGGACCTTAGCCGTAAGCGTCGGCCCCACCGGTGACTGGCCATATCGCACCGCTCATGCCCGCGCCCGCCGTCCGCACTCTCCGTCGCCCGGACCGACCGCGTCTTGGTCGTTTCCGTCACTCAGGACGGCTGGCGCGCGCACCGACGGTCACGGCGCGGGCGGTTCCCCCGGCCCTTCCCCCTCCGGTGCCCGGTAGTGGTGGTAGTGGTGATGGGCGGCGAAGCCCATCCCGTCGTACAGCGCCCGCGCGCCGCCGTTGTCCTCCTCCACCTGGAGCCACGCGGCCGACGCGCCCTCGGTCAGCGCCCGGCGCGCGAGGGCCGCCATCACGGCCGTCGCCAGGCCCTCGCGCCGCCGCGCCGGATCCACCTCGACCGCCATGAACCCGGCCCACCGCCCGTCGACCACGCACCGCCCGATCGCCGCGGGCGGCCCCCCGTCGCCGGGCACGGTCGCGAACCACACCGAAGGGCCGCTGCCGAGCACCTGAAGGACCTGTGGCCCGACCTCCCCGGACCGCTGGTAGCGGCCGAGCCAGTCCGCGCCCACGGACCGCGAGAGCGCCACGTGCCCGGTGTCCACGTCGAGGTCCCCGACCGGCGCGAGCGCGCCCACCCGCATGTCGGCGCTCACCTCCCGCTCCCAGCCCCGCTCGACGAGTTCGGCGCACAACAGCTCCTGCGTGCCCGCGCCCCCGGTCGCGGTCTGCACGTACGCGGGCAGCCCCCTCTCGGCGTACCAGCGCCGCACGAAGGCGAGCGCCTCGTCGAGCGGGCGCCCAGGATCCCCCAGCGGCAGCACCGAGTTGGCGCGCCGCGTGAACCCCACCCGGCGCCCGGCCGCCGTCCGTGCCTCCTGCACCGCGGCCCGCAGTTCCCAGTCGCCGAGCCGCTCGCTCTCCACCGGCTGCCAGGCCCGCGCGGCGACCCGCGCCAGCTCCTCGTAGGTGGCCGCGGGGCCGCGCCGACGGGCGGGTGCGGCGGGCACGGTCTTGCCCGCGACCAGCGTCTCCTGGGCGATCCGGACAATTTGCCCGTCCCGACGTGTGATCACCAGCACACCGTCATTCCACGATGTGAGAACACCCACCGTGTCGGTGAACTCCTGTGACGGTGCCCCACCTTCGACCAGGCGTCGGACAGAGACACGTTTGCCCACGTCAGATGGGGTAATTCGGACCTCTAGTCGTCCGCCTGCGGTGAATTCCACAGCTCTGTACGCCCCTCCTGTTCGGATCATGCCCGGGAACGGAGATACTAGGTGCGGGCATCGACGACGCCGCGCTCCCGCGCGCCAGGCGAGCGGAGCCTGAGGACGGCCCGCCAACGCCCGTATCGAGGAGGAACGACAGCGTGACCTACGTCATCGCGCAGCCTTGTGTCGACGTCAAGGACAAGGCGTGCATCGAGGAGTGCCCGGTCGACTGCATTTACGAGGGCAAGCGGTCCTTGTACATCCACCCGGACGAATGCGTCGACTGTGGAGCCTGCGAACCGGTCTGCCCGGTCGAGGCGATCTTCTACGAAGACGACACTCCTGAAGAGTGGCAGGACTACTACAAGGCGAACGTCGAGTTCTTCGACGACCTCGGCTCGCCCGGTGGTGCCAGCAAGCTCGGCCTGATCGAGCGCGACCACGCCTTCATCGCCGCGCTGCCGCCGCAGAACCAGTAAGCGGCCGCCCGAGCGCCGCCCCGGTCCCGTACGGCTCTTTCCGCTGTACGGGACCGGGGCGTTTGTCGAACTACACACCCCTGGAGCCCGTCCGTGTCTGGAGCCACCGACCGTCCGTCCGGCACCGCCCGTGGAGCGTCGCTGCGCGACCGCCTCCCCGACTTCCCCTGGGACAAGCTCGAGCCCTACAAGGCGACGGCGGACGCCCACCCCGACGGCATCGTCGACCTGTCCGTGGGCACCCCGGTCGACCCCGTGCCCGACCTGATCCAGAAGGCGCTCGTCGACGCCGCAGACTCGCCGGGCTATCCCACGGTGTGGGGCACCGCGGAGCTGCGCGACGCCATCACCGGCTGGTGCGCCCGCCGCCTCGGCGCACGCGATGTCACGCACCAGAACGTGCTCCCGATCGTCGGCTCCAAGGAACTGGTGGCCTGGCTCCCGACCCAGCTCGGCCTCGGCCCTGGGGACAGGGTCGCCTACCCGCGGCTCGCCTACCCCACGTACGAGGTCGGCGCGCGCCTGGCTCGCGCGGAGTACGTCACGTACACCGACCCGACGGAACTGGACCCGACGGGCCTGAAGCTGCTCTGGCTCAACTCGCCCTCGAACCCGACCGGCCGTGTCCTGTCAAAGGACGAGCTGACGCGCGTCGTGGCGTGGGCGCGCGAGCACGGAGTGCTGGTGGCGAGCGACGAGTGCTACCTGGAACTGGGCTGGGAGGCGGAGCCGACGTCGGTCCTGCACCCGGACGTGTGCGGCGGCTCCTTCGAGGGTCTCGTCGCGGTGCACTCGCTGTCCAAGCGCTCGAACCTCGCCGGGTACCGGGCGGCGTTCCTGGCCGGGGACGCCGACGTGCTCGGCGACCTCCTGCAGATCCGCAAGCACGGCGGGATGATGACGTCCGCCCCGACGCAGGCGGCGGCGGTGGCCGCCCTCGGCGACGACGCGCACGTCCACGAGCAGCGCGAGCGGTACGCCGCCCGCCGCACGGCCCTGCGCGACGCCCTCCTCGGCCACGGCTTCCGCATCGAGCACAGCGAGGCCAGCCTGTACCTGTGGGCCACCCGTGACGAGTCGTGCTGGGACACGGTCGCCCACCTCGCCTCCCTCGGCATCCTGGTGGCCCCCGGCGACTTCTACGGCGAGGCCGGGCGCGACTTCGTCCGGGTCGCCATGACGGCGACGGACGAGCGGGTGGCGGCGGCGGTGGCGCGCCTGCGGTGACCTCGGCCCCGGCTCCGCCGGGGCGCGGGTGCGCGAAGAGCGCGAAGAACGTGAAGAAGGGGTGCGGGAAGCTGTGTGCTTCCCGCACCCCTTCGGCGTACGCGGGCGGGGGACTGCGTACGCGGGCGGGTCGGCCGCGCGGACCTGGGGATCAGCCGCGCGGGCCCGGGTGGATCAGCCGAGCGGCAGGCCCTGGGGGAGCGGCAGCTGGCCGGTCGGGGCGCCCTTGCCGAGCGCGTCGGTGGGCAGGCCGCCCTGGGTGGCCGTGCCCGCGGTGTCGCCGACGATGTCACCGGTGGATCCGGCGAGGTCGCCGCCGACCTGCTGGGCGGCGGGCGCCGTGGTCCGCACGCTCTTGCCGAGGGCCTGGCCCGCGGTGGGAACGGCCTTCTTCACGGCCTTGCTTCCGGCCTGCCCCGCCAGGTCGGTGACGTTCTGAGCCGCGTCGTCGACGGCGTCACCCAGGTTCGCGCCGTCCAGGGCGGTGACCCCGCCGAGTGCGGGGGCGGCCGGGAGCTCGGCGGCGCTGGCGGAGCCGGCCGCACCGACCACGGGTGCCGCTGCCGCAACGAGCAGCGCGGCACGGGCGATCCGGCGGGTCAGGGGGAGGGACATGATGCTCCTTCAGACGGAGAGAACGTTGAGGTGTCCGGCCGATCCGTACTGCGGGGCGCGGTGCGGACCGCGGCGCTCGGACGCAGTGACTACCGCTCGAAGGTCCCGAAGGTTGCGGTGCGCCAACGTAAAGAGTTGGCAATGCGTCGCATAATCGGGTCCGGATAAAATCGGGCAAACAGCATTCGCGTGTGAGGGCTCGAACCTCGTAAAGCCCTTTGTTCCCAAGGGCTTTGCGACATGCGCGAAGGGTCCCGCGAACATCCGCCACAGGTGTCACCGCACGGCGATCACCGTGCCCCCTTCGGGTGATCGGCCGCACTACTGCCCAGTGACGATTCGGACCTCACCGGCGGGCCCGGAGCCCGCGCCGACGCCGCCGGATTCGGCTCCGGAGTCATTCGCGGCACCGTCGGACCCGGTATTTTGGCTCACTTCGGACTTCTGTGGACCGGCCTCCTTCTTTCGCCATCCATGCCCGGTATCCACAGAATCCACAGGATCCACAGATTCCGCTGAATCCCCGGAATTCGAAGAGGAATCCGCAGAATCCCCGGTGGACGGGGTGTACGTGCCGTAACCGTCACCCCCTGCCCGCCACTCACGGCCCGCGTACGAGACCCGCTCGATGCGCAGCGCGGAGGCGTGGGCCACCGCCCAGTGGGCCAGCTCCCAGCCCCGCCGCGGCGCGCCACCGTCCGGCGCGACCGCGTCCGGCCCCGCCGCCACGTCCGGCACCGGTACGCGGACCACGCCGCCCTCCGCCGCGCCGCCCCTCGACAGGGCGCCCTTCGGCAGGACGTCCGCCCCGAAGTCCCGCACCAGCGCCCGGCGCACCCGGTCCGGGCCGCCGGGGTCCGTGCCGGGCCGCCCCTCACAGGTGAGGGCCGCGGGCGCCCGGCCCGTGAGCGCGGCGGCGAGCAGGGCGGCGTCCGGCTCGTGCTTGGCGTACGCCTGCGGGAAGCCGCTGCGCTGGACGCGCTGCGCGGCCACCGTCAGGGGCAGCCGCGAATAGCCCGGGACCTCGTCCAGACGGGCGTAGAACCGCCCGGCCGCGTACACCGGGTCCATGACCTGGCGCCGGGTGCCCCAGCCCTGCGAGGGCCGCTGCTGGAACAGGCCCAGCGAATCGCGGTCGCCGTGGCGGATGTTGTGCAGCCCGGACTCCTGCAGCGCGGTCGCGAGGGCGATCGTCACGGCGCGCTCCGGCATCCCGCGCCGGGTGCCGACGGCCGCGACCGTCGAGGCGTTCACGGCCTGCTCCGCGCTCAGTTCGTACGTGGCTCCGTCGCCGTCGCCCGACGCCACCGCGCACCGGGGCTCCGGCTCTCCGGACACGTACTGCAGCACCCCATAGGCCACGACCGCGAGCAGGACGGCCACGGCCGTCCCGATGCGGGGGAGGCGGCCGCGTCGTGCGGAGGCGACGGTTCCGGACACGCGCCCCAAGGTACTGGAGCGGAGAGTTAGGGTCGGAGTCATGGACCGGACGCCAGCTCACACCGCCGCCACGCCCGCCCCGGCGGGCGCGGCCCCGCTCGACCTCACGCTCGACGCCGCCGCGCTGACCGCCGCGCTCGTCGACTTCCCGTCGCCGAGCGGTGAGGAGAAGGCGCTCGCCGACGCCATCGAGACCGCGCTGCGCGCGCTGCCGCACCTGACGGTCGACCGGTTCGGCAACAACGTGGTGGCCCGCACGCACCTGGGCCACGCCGAGCGCGTCGTCCTCGCGGGCCACATCGACACCGTGCCGATCGCGGACAACGTCCCCTCGCGCCTGGACGAGGACGGCATGCTGTGGGGCTGCGGCACCTGCGACATGAAGGCGGGCGTCGCGGTCCAGCTGCGCATCGCCCAGACGGTCACCGAGCCGAACCGCGACCTCACCTTCGTCTTCTACGACAACGAAGAGGTCGCCGCGCACCTGAACGGCCTCGGGAAGGTCGCCGAGGCCCACCCCGACTGGCTGGCGGGCGACTTCGCGGTCCTCCTCGAGCCCACCGACGGGCAGGTCGAGGGCGGTTGCCAGGGCACCCTGCGGGTCTTCCTGAAGACGAAGGGCGAGCGGGCGCACTCCGCGCGCGCGTGGATGGGCTCCAACGCGATCCACGCCGCCACCCCGATCCTGGAGAGGCTGTCCGCGTACGAGCCGCGCAAGCCCGTCGTCGACGGCCTCCAGTACCACGAGGGCCTCAACGCGGTCCGCATCGAGGGCGGCGTCGCCACCAACGTCATCCCCGACGAGTGCACCGTCGTCGTCAACTTCCGCTACGCGCCCGACCGCACCCCCGAAGAGGCCGAGGCCTTCGTGCGCGAGTACTTCGCCGACTGCGGCGTCGACGAGTTCATCGTCGACGACCACTCCCCGGGCGCCCGGCCCGGCCTCACGCACCCCGTGGCGGCGGCCTTCATGGAGTCGGTCGGCGGCGAGGCCCGGCCCAAGTACGGCTGGACGGACGTCGCCCGCTTCAGCGCCTTCGGCGTGCCCGCCGTCAACTACAGCCCGGGCAACCCGATCCTCGCCCACAAGGTCGACGAGCGCGTCCAGGCGTCCCAGATCCCGCAGGCCGAGGCCCGGCTGCGCGCCTGGCTGACCACCTGACCCGGGCCCGCGCCCTGACGCGGCCTTCCGACTTCTGGAGTTACGCCCCGCGTAACGCCCGTAGACCTACGCTGAAGTGGCACAACGAGTGAGTTGAGCGCGGCCGTGCGGGTGGGCCGGGGTCGACCGGCAGTGGAAGGGGATGTTCATGGGCAATCCGGAAACGCAGGGTCCGCCGGAGGAGCAGCACCTGGGGCCGGTGGTGCGGCGGCGCGATCAGATCACGCCCGGTACCACTGACCAGCGGCTCCTCGACACCGAGGGCGACACCGAGTGGGTGCACACCGACCCCTGGCGGGTCATGCGCATCCAGTCCGAGTTCGTCGAGGGCTTCGGCGCCCTCGCCGAACTCCCCAGCGCCATCAGCGTCTTCGGCTCCGCCAGGACCAGGCCGGGCTCCGCCGAGTACGAGGCCGGGGTGCGGATCGGCAAGGCGCTCGTCGACGCGGGCTTCGCCGTCATCACCGGGGGCGGGCCCGGCGCCATGGAAGCCGCCAACAAGGGGGCCCGCGAGGCCGACGGCATCTCCGTCGGCCTCGGCATCGAGCTGCCCTTCGAGCAGGGGCTCAACCCCCACGTCGACATCGGCGTCAACTTCCGCTACTTCTTCGTCCGCAAGACCATGTTCGTGAAGTACGCCCAGGGGTTCGTCGTCCTGCCCGGCGGGCTCGGCACCCTCGACGAACTCTTCGAGGCCCTCACCCTCGTCCAGACCCGCAAGGTCACCCGCTTCCCCATCGTCCTGTTCGGCACCGCCTACTGGGGCGGCCTCGTCGACTGGCTCCGCGACACCGTGGTCGCCCAGGGCAAGGCCTCCGAGAAGGACCTCCTCCTGTTCCACGTCACGAACGAGGTGGAGGAGGCGGTGGCGCTGGTGACGAAGGAAGTGGGCCGCTGAGGCGGTGCCCTCGCGGGGCGCCCCAGACCCGCCCCTTTCCCGAAACTGGGGCTCCGCCCCAGACCCCGCTCCTCAAACGCCGGAGGGGCTAAGACTTTGCCGCACGCACACCCTTCTAGCCCGTCCGGCGTTTGAGGACGAGGCGCGGAGCGCCGATACGGGGTCCGGGGCGGAGCCCCGGTTTCGGGAAAGGGCGGGACTGGGGAAAGCCCCGCAGGGCCCTACGCCAGCCCCCTCCGGGCCACCGCCGGAGGCCGGTGCCCGGCGATGGTGGCGACCATGTCGACGACCTGACGGGTCTCGGCGACCTCGTGGACGCGATACACCTGCGCCCCCAGCCACGCGGACACAGCGGTCGTGGCCAACGTCCCCACCACCCGCTCCTTGAGCGGAGTGTCCAACGTCTCCCCGACGAAGTCCTTGTTGGAGAGGGAGACGAGCACGGGCCACCCCGTGTCGACGAGTTCCCCGAGCCGCCGCGTGGCCTCGAGGGAGTGCCGCGTGTTCTTCCCGAAGTCGTGCCCGGGATCGATGAGCACGGACTCCCGGGGCACCCCGAGCGCGACGGCCCGCTCGGCGAGCCCGACGGTCACGCGGAGGATGTCGGCGACGACGTCGTCGTACTCGACGCGATGGGGCCGCGTACGCGGCTCGGCGCCACCCGCGTGGGTGCAGACGAGCCCCACCCCGTACCGCGCGGCGACCTCGGCGAGCTTCGGATCGACCCCGCCCCACGCGTCGTTGAGCAGATCGGCCCCGACGTCGCAGACGGCCTCGCCGACCTCGTGCCGCCAGGTGTCGACGCTGATGACGACGTCGGGGAAACGCCGCCGCACCTCGGCGACGAAGCCGACGGTCCGGCGCGCCTCCTCCTCGGCGGTGACCTCCTCGCCGGGCCCGGCCTTGACCCCGCCGATGTCGATGATCGCGGCACCTTCGGCGACGGCCTGCTCCACGCGCGCGAGGGCGGGTTCGTCGTGGAACGTGGCCCCCTGGTCGTAGAAGGAGTCCGGGGTCCGGTTCACGATCGCCATGATCACCGGCTCGTGCGCGTCGAACTCGCGCCTGCCCAGCTTGAGCATCCCCTGTGAGCCTCCTTGTTGTTCCTCGGTCCGGCCTCGCGGTCCGGCCGCCTGCGACCTTAACTGTCACAGCCGCATGGCACGATCGGAGCCAGACAGTTTCCGTGTCGGCCGCGAAGCGGCCGGCATCCGAGCGTGGGGACCGCAGAGATGGTCATGTTCCTGTTCCTGGTCGTCGCCCTCGTCGTCGTGGTGGGCGCGGTGACCCTGGCGGTCCTCGGCGGCGGGGAGAGCGGCGCGCTGCCCGAGGCGGCGCCGGAGCGGCTGACCGACCCGCTGCCGCCGGACCGCCCGCTGCGCCGCGCCGACGTGGAGGCGGTGCGCTTCCCGATGACGGTTCGCGGCTATCGCATGGTGGACGTGGACGAGTGCCTGGACCGGATCGCCGCCGAGCTGGCGGAGCGGGACGCCCGCATCGCCGAGCTGGAGTCGGCGCTCGCGGGCGCGCAGGCGACGGCGGTCGGCGGTCCCGGCCTCTTCAAGAAGTACGACGCGGCGGAGCGCGGGCAGGACCGGCCCGGCGCCCCGGAGCCGACGGACGAGCGACCGGAGGACGGCAGATGAGCGGCGGCGCGATCCCGGGCCCGGACGGCGGCCTGCGCTGCCCCTGGGGCCTGTCCACGGAGGACTACGTGGCGTACCACGACGAGGAGTGGGGCCGCCCGGTGCACGGCGACGACGCGCTGTTCGAGCGCGTGTCCCTGGAGGCGTTCCAGTCGGGCCTGTCGTGGATCACGATCCTGCGCCGCCGCGAGGGCTTCCGCGCCGCGTTCTCCGGCTTCAAGATCGCCGCGGTCGCGGAGTTCGGGGACGCGGACCGGGAGCGGCTGCTCGCCGACGCGGGCATCATCCGCAACCGCGCGAAGGTGGACGCGACGATCTCCAACGCGCGCGTGCTCGCCGACTGGCCCGCCGGTGAACTGGACGAGCTGATCTGGTCGTTCGCCCCGGACCGGGCGTCGCGCCCGGCGCCGCGGACCCTCGCGGACGTGCCCGCGGTCACGGACGGGTCGACGGCCCTGTCCAAGGCGCTGAAGAAGCGCGGCCTCCGCTTCGTCGGGCCCACCACGGCGTATGCCCTGATGCAGGCCTGCGGCCTGGTGAACGACCACCTCGCGGACTGTGTGGTCCGCGAGGCGGGCGGAGTCTGAGGCCCGGGGCGCTCGGGGCCCGGGGTGCTCGGAGCCCGGGTCGCTCAGCGGCCGAGGTACTTGGGCTTGGCCTTGTCGAGGAAGGCCTTCACGGCGATCGTGTGGTCCTCGGAGGCGCCCGCCCGGGTCTGCAGCTCGTCCTCCTTGCCGAGTGCCTCCTCCAGGGTGTGCCCGGCGGCGTACGCGAGCGACTCCTTGATCGCCGCGTACGCCAGGGTCGGGCCCTCGGCCAGCGCGCGGGCCGTCTTCAGAGCCGTCTCCGCGAGCTCGGCGGCGGGCACGACCTGGTTGGCGATGCCCAGGTCGTACGCCTCCTGCGCCTTGATGCCGCGCGGGAAGAGCAGCAGGTCGGCGGCGCGGCCAGGGCCGATGAGGCGCGAGAGGGTCCAGGAGACCCCGGAGTCGGCGGTCAGCGCGACGCCCGCGAAGGACGTGTTGAACGACGCCGTGTCCGCGACGATCCGGTAGTCCGCGGCGAGGGCGAAGCCGAAGCCCGCTCCGGCCGCCACGCCGTTGACCCCGGCGACGACCGGCTTGGGCATGCCGGTCAGGGCCCGCACGATCGGGTTGTAGTGCTCACGCACCGTGCTCATGGTCTGCCCGGAGCCGGTCTCGCGGTCCTCCTGCAGCAGGCCCACGTGCTCCTTGAGGTCCTGGCCGACGCAGAAGGCGCGTCCGGTGGCGGTGAGCAGCACCGCGCGCACGGCGGGGTCCGCCGCGGCCGAGCGCGCCGCCTCCCGGAGGGCGACCTTGGCCTCGACGTTCATCGCGTTCATCGCGTCGGGGCGGTTCAGCGTGATCGTCGCGAGTCCGTCGCTCACCTCGTAGAGCACGGTGTCGGCCATGGTGGGTCCCCTCCGCTGTCCTGTGGTCCGCTGTGGTGTGGTCCGCTGCCCGGTGGGCTTCGGGCCCAGCATGACCTAGATCATCGGCCCTCGGTACGCCGCCGCCGATGTGACCTGCGTCAAAGTGCGCGGGGCGGGAGAAGCGTGTGGGGCGGCGAAGTATTGCAGTCACATCGCCGAATTGGGTGGTTTTGCGGACGCGCGTTGCGCAAGCGATGCCGACTGATGTTGGTCATCGGGTCCCGCGATGCGGGATAATGACCTGGAAGCAATGTGTTCGATGCCGCTGACACCTGGGTTGTCGGCTGCGACAAGCTGGTTTCAGGAAGGGGAACGAGCATGGCGGCCATGAAGCCGCGGACGGGCGACGGCCCGCTCGAGGTGACCAAGGAGGGGCGGGGCATCGTCATGCGCGTTCCGCTCGAAGGCGGCGGTCGACTTGTCGTCGAACTGACCCCCGACGAGGCCGACGCCCTCGGCGACGCCCTGAAGAAGGTTGTCGGCTGACGCGAAAGCGCCCACACTGTTCACCGTGTTTTTGCACTGCCCCGGCATCGTACGACGAGCCGGGGCAGCGCTGTGTACGGGGGCCGAAGGCATACGTGGGCTTGACGGGGGAGGGGCTCACGCGGGCCCTGCGGCCTGCGTGAACGTCCGGATTCCGCCGGGGTGAAAGGCCTGAATCGCCGGGTCGGCGGTGGCTGGCGGCCAGCGCCTGACGGCCAGCGCCTGAGGCCAGCGCCTGAGGCCAGCGCTTGGCGGCTAGCGCTTGACGGCGCAGAGGAGGCCGTCGCCCACCGGGAGCAGCGACGGCACCAGGTCCTGGCTCTCGCGGACGGCCCGCAGCAGCTCACGCAGCCGCAGCACCTCCACGGGCTGCGGTCCCGAGTCCACGGTGCGGCCGTCCGCGAAGACGCCCTCGAAGCAGACCAGGCCGCCCGGACGGAGCAGGCGCAACGATTCAGCGAGGTAGTCGAGGCACTCCGTGCGGTCGCCGTCGCAGAACACCAGGTCGTAGCCGCCGTCCGCGAGGCGGGGCAGTACGTCGAGGGCGCGGCCGGGGATGAAACGGGCGCGGTTGCCCGCGAAACCGGCGGCGCGGAAGGCCGTGCGGGCGAACTGCTGACGCTCCGGCTCCGGATCGACCGTGGTCAGGACGCCGTCGGGGCGCATTCCGTGCAGCAGGTGGATGCCCGACACTCCCGTGCCCGTACCGATCTCGGCGACCGCCTTGGCGTCCACGGTGGCGGCGAGCATGCCAAGAGCGGCACCGGTGCCGGGGGACACCGAGCGCAGCCCGGCTTCCCGCGCCCGGTCCCGGGCCCAGCGCAGCGCCTCGTCCTCGGCGACAAAGGCGTCGGCGAACGCCCAGCTCGTCTGCCGGTTGCCGGTAATGGCCCTCTCCTGTCCCCGTGGTTGCCTGGCCGTGACTGTATCCGTTGGGGCCGGGAACCCGCAGATGGGACCGTGCGTTTAGAAGGGGTGTGAGGACAGCGGGGGCATAGACATGGATCTGGAACTCAAGTCGGCTCGCGGAGTTTGCGTGACGCAGACCCGACGGGCCGGGTACGGCAAGTGCCAAGTACCAAATTCACGTAAAAACGCTTATCCGGAGCTAACGGGCGAGGTGGTTATGGTAGGGGCTCCACTGGACACCACCAGAGCCGACAGGGGAGGTGCGGCTGCGCGCGCAGATCAGAGAAGGCCGCTGAGGCGCTTTCTCGGATTGGCGGGCAAGCCGAAATCCGTGACCGACACCGCTGACCGTTCCCGCGCCACCGACTCCGCTCAGACCGCGACCTTTGCCGCTGACGCGGAATCGCAGGCGTGGACTCCTCCCACCTGGGAAGAGATCGTCAGCACGCACAGCGGCCGCGTCTACCGCCTCGCCTACCGTCTGACGGGCAACCAGCACGACGCCGAGGACCTCACGCAGGAAGTCTTCGTCCGCGTCTTCCGCTCGCTCTCGACGTACACGCCCGGCACGTTCGAGGGCTGGCTGCACCGCATCACCACGAACCTCTTCCTGGACATGGTGCGCCGCAAGCAGCGCATCCGGTTCGACGCCCTGGGTGACGACGCCGCCGAGCGCCTCCCCAGCCGCGAGCCGTCCCCCCAGCAGGTGTTCAACGACACCCACTTCGACGCGGACGTCCAGCAGGCGCTCGACACCCTCGCGCCCGAGTTCCGTGCCGCCGTCGTCCTGTGCGACATCGAAGGCCTTTCGTACGAGGAGATCGCCGCGACCCTGGGCGTCAAGCTCGGTACGGTCCGCAGCCGTATCCACCGCGGTCGCTCCCAGCTCCGCAAGGCCCTCCAGCACCGTTCGCCCGAGGCCCGCGCCGAGCGCCGCTCGCTGGCCGTGAGCGGAGCCGTGGCGCTGGGAGGAGGGGGCGCGACCGCGTGAGTGGATCACGGTCCAATCCTGCCGAGCGGCATCTCGCCGAGCAGCACCTGGGGGACCGGCTCGCCGCGCTGGTCGACGGTGAGCTCGGTCATGACGCGCGTGAGCGAGTGCTCGCGCATATCGCGACCTGTCCGAAGTGCAAGGCCGAGGCCGACGCGCAGCGCCGCCTCAAGAACGTCTTCGCGCAGACCGCGGCGCCGCCCCCCAGCGAGAGCTTCCTCGCCCGCCTCCAGAGCCTTCCCGCCACCGACATCGACGACATCGGCCGGTCCGGCGGCCCGCGCACGCCCGTCGACGACGGCTTCGCCACCGGGTCGTCGGAGTCCACCGGTCTGCCCCAGGGCGGTGTCTTCAGCATCCGCGGGGGAAGACCCGAGCCCTTCGTCGGGTACGTCCCGTCGGGCGCCCACGCCGCGGTGCTGCCCAGTGAGCAGCGTGGCTTCCGTATCCATGACGTCGGCCGGCCCGAGGCCGAGCGGTCCGTCTGGCTCGGCCGACGGTTCGCGTTCGCCGCGGCCGGGGCGGTGTCGCTGGCCGCGATAGCGCTCGGCGGGGTCACGATGGGCACGCCCCTGACCGCGGGCGAGCAGCGCGCGGGCGGCGTCGGCGCGGCCAACAGCAACGCCTCGCCCCTGCGTTCCCCGAGCACGGCCAACACCGCCGTGCCCGACTCCGTGCGGCGTCGCGGCGCCAATCCGCTCTCCGTCCAGGGGCCGCGGTCCCCGGCACTCGCGCCCACCACGGCCGCGGCGCCCCTCCTGGCAGGCGCCCGTCTGCGCCCCGGGCACGGGCCCGACGCCCCGCAGGTCACGGCCCCGCTCCTGGCCGGGGCGGGCGTCATGTCCCCGCTGGTGCGGGCCGTCGCCGACGAGTCCCGCGACGGCACCCCCCAGGGCCTCACCCTGAACGCCACCGTGGACTCCACCGTGGACTCCACCCCCAAGGCCACCCCCAGGCCCGACCCGTTGTACGGCAGACAGTTCCACTGACGGCCCACCACCCCCTTCACCGACGTGAGCTGCACGTCGGTGCGCCATACCTGGTTGAATCCTCGGTGGGCCGTGCCCGCCGAGGATCCGGCGGACCCGGCGACAAGCACGTAACCGGCGTCCGCCGCGGGCCAGTTGTGGGGAGAGCATGGACGAGCCGAACGTTGGCACTGGGCCTGAGGGACGTGACTCCCTGGCCGGGACGTCCGGCGGGACGCTCTCTGGCGGGGCGGTTTCTGGCGGGGCGATCTCTGGCGGGGCGCCTCGGGGGGTGGTGGCCCCGGGTGGGGAGCCGCGCGACGGGGTGGCCCCTGGCGGGGAGCTTCGGGATGCGGTGGCCCCGGGTGAGGGTTCTCGGGACGCGGTGGCCGACCGTGCTGCCTCCGTGCCCGCCGACGCCGACCGTGCTGCCTCCGTGCCCGCCGACGCCGACCGTGCTGCCGCCGCGTCCGCCGACGCCGCCCCCAGCGCCCCCGCGCCCGCCGACGCAACATCTGCTGCTCCCGCCAGCGCTGCCCCCGCTGGTGCCGCGTTCGCCGACGCCGCCCCCGTCGACCGTGCCCCCACCGACCGCCCCCGCCCCCTGCACGACCCCGACCCGTACGGCACGCCGCCCTACGGCGAGCCCGGGCCCTGGGCCCCCGCCCCGCCCGTGCAGCACCCCGTGGCGACCCCGGCGCAGGGCACCCCCGTCTACGGAACCCAGGGCCACGGCGCCCCCATACCCGGCGCCCCGCCCTCCGGCGCCCCCACGCACGGCACGCCCCCGCCCGGAGTCCCGTACCCCGGCACCCAGGGGCACGGCCCGCAAACTCCCGGCATGCCTGCCCACGGCACTCCCGCGCAGGGCACCCCGACCCACGAGGTCCCCCCGCACGGCACCCCGGCCCCCGGCCCCATGCACCAGGGCATGCCCACGCCCGGCGCCGCTCAGCAGCCCGCCTCGGCCCACGGGACTCCCGTGCCCGGCACCCCGGATTCCGGTGTGCCCCAGCAGGCCGCTGCCCAAGGTCACGTGCCGCACAGCCACGGGGCCCCGCC